>JBKPJW010000140.1:0-1524 GCA_046730875.1 Actinomycetota bacterium
TGATCGCGAAGCATCCAGCCCACCGGCACGCCGTAGGCTGCCCGGCCGACGTCGGCGAGCGAGGTAAAAGGTCAGCGCAGCAGCATCGCGGCTGGAGGGTGCTCCACGGCGAGCTCCGTAACCACCCCGGCGCCGATGCTCTCCCCGAAATAGACGAGCGAGCCCGCCGGTACTCCCGCCACACCCGTCAGGAACTCGCGAGCGGCGCGGACATCGCGCGCGAGACCGTCCTCGGACGGGTACCCGGGATTCGCCGCGTAACCGCGATAGTCGAAGAGCAGCACGCCGAAGCCGAACTCGCTGATCGCCCGTCCCAGCCCTGCCCGATTAGCCCGGTTGCCGCCGTTGCCCGGTGCGACGAGCACGGTCGCGCGGCAGCCGACTGCGGCTGGCAAGTACCAGGCACCGAGCTCGAGGCCGTCACTGGTCGTGAGCGTGACTTCCTGGGCTCCGGGCAACAGCTCGGCGGCCGGACGTGGCTGGCCGCGGTCGGGAAAATAAATGAGCGAGCGTTGGAAGAACCACGGCAGGCCAATCAGGAGACCGACGACGACGAACCCGGTCGCGAGCGGCATGATCCTTCGCACCGTCAACTTTTTCGCCACCGTCTTATGATCGCAGAGCGGTTCGCGCCGCACACGGCACGTGGGTATGTCCCAATCGGACAGCCAAGGTACCGGGAAGACCCGGAGCGGTTCAACGCCATAACCGAGGCCAGCACCTCTGGACGCTTCCCTCGGCTATGCGACGCGCCCTGCGTCGATGCTCCTGGCGGGACAGCTCCCGATGCACGGACCGCAGCTCCCGGCTAACTCGATGGAGTGGTACCCGGTGACCCCAGAGCTTCCGCCCAGACCGCACAAGCGCCCGCAAGTGGGAGCATTCGCGAACTCCACTGCCCAGCAGCACTATGGATCGGCGCCTCGTGCAACCACTGGGGTTCAAGCAAGATCAGCTCTAAACCTCCGCCACCGGAGCCGCGAACTGCGCCGTGTACAGTGCCGCGTACGCCCCACCCGCCTCCAACAAAGAAGTATGTGTCCCCTGTTCCACGATCCGGCCGGCCTCCATCACCAGGATGAGGTCGGCGTCACGGATGGTGGAGAGGCGGTGCGCTATCACGAAGCTGGTCCGGTCGCTCCGCAAAGCGCTCATCGCCTTCTGCACCAGCACCTCGGTGCGGGTGTCCACTGAAGAAGTCGCCTCGTCCAAAATCAAAACAGACGGACGGGCCAGGAACGCCCGGGCGATGGTCAGCAGCTGCTTCTCTCCGGCCGACACGTTGGAGCCCTCGTCGTCGAGCACGGTGTCGTAGCCCTCCGGCAGGGACCGGACAAAGCGGTCCACGTACGTCGCCCGCGCCGCCTCCAGGATCTCCTCCTCCGAGGCTGAGGGCCGGCCGTAGGCGATGTTGTCCCGGATGGTCCCGCCGAACAGCCAGGTGTCCTGCAGCACCATGCCCATCCGCGAGCGCAGCTCGTTGCGGGTCATCGCGGTGACGTCCACGCCGTCGAGCGTGATCCG
>JBKPJW010000141.1:0-1842 GCA_046730875.1 Actinomycetota bacterium
GCCGTTTACCAGCCAAAGGCTGTGCGGTCGTGCTCTGCGAAGATGCTTCTTCACAGAGAATCTCGGGACAGCTGTGCTGTCCTGTGTGTTGAGACAATAAGCCCCGACCAGGTGACCCGGTCGGAGCTTTCTTGCTGTTTCGGTGGCAGGTGGAGTGTTAGGGCCGAGACGCTGCGATCTCAGCGCGCAGCTTCATGAGGGAGAGGCCGAGATGGTTCTCGCCTTTGCCCTGGTGGCGGGGGCAGGTGCAGGCGCCCCAGATGGTGTTGTGTCAGTGATTGGATTCGATGATCTCGGCTGTTCCCGTCTCCAAAAGCCATTCAGTCCGAGAACCGCCGGGCCACACCTCCGGGTCATTCGTTCGGACCGACGTCATACTCATATGCGTCCTGGGCGGCCTTGAGGTCGTCATAAGCGACGACCCAAACCCTGCCCTTGGGTGTGAGCTGGTCCACCCCGGTGGCATCGAGGTCGGCGATTTCCCGGCGGTAGTCTGCCGCGGCCATGCGTTCCGTGTCCGCGGCCAGGCGCACGGCCTCTTCCAAGGCTGCTTTGTCCATGGGACTAGGCTCGCATGCCCGGCCCTCGAATTCCAGAGCCGGGGATCGCCCCTTCAGCGCCCGTCCGGCGACTGCTGCCCGCCTGATTCAGGCCGCTCTCGGCGGAGGTGGCCTTCCGGCAAAGGGACGGAAGTCGTCCCGATCGGGTCCCTAGAAAGCTCTTGGAGCAGCCAAAGCCGCGCGCTAGCATTGGTGCCCCAATCCCGACGCGGAGAGGAACGATGACGTGAAGATAGAGATAACCGACACCGAGGTTGAGGACCTGGCAGGATACGTCCGCGGGCTGGCCGGCGCCGGTGACGGACCCAGCGCCGAACAGGCGATCCGGGAAGCGGTCACAAACTAGCTCCGAAAATCACAGTTGGCCAACTACTGTGAAACGTGGCCATCTAAGTTGGGAAATGGCCAAGTACCGTGGAATTTCACACCGACCGCCGACCCCGACCTAGAAGTCCCAGTCGTCGTCCTCAGTATTGACAGCCTTGCCAATCACGTAAGAGGAACCCGAACCCGAGAAGAAGTCGTGGTTCTCGTCAGCATTCGGTGACAGGGCCGAGAGGATCGCCGGGTTCACGTCGGTGACGGAAGCCGGGAACATCGCCTCGTAGCCCAGGTTCATCAGGGCCTTGTTGGCGTTGTAGTGCAGGAACTTCTTGACGTCCTCGGCCAGGCCGACGGAGTCGTAGAGGTCGTGCGTGTACTGGACCTCGTTCTCGTACAGCTCGAAGAGCAGCTCGAACGTGTAGTCCTTGATCTCCTGCTTGCGCTCCTCGGACAGGCCTTCCAGGCCCTTCTGGAACTTGTAGCCGATGTAGTAGCCGTGGACGGCCTCATCGCGGATGATCAGGCGGATCAGGTCTGCCGTGTTCGTCAGCTTGGCCCGTGAGGACCAGTACATCGGCAGGTAGAAGCCGGAGTAGAACAGGAAGCTCTCCAGCAGCGTGGAGGCCACCTTGCGCTTGAGGGGATCGTCGCCCTGGTAGTAGTCCATGACGATCTGGGCCTTCTTCTGAAGGTTCACGTTTTCGGTGGACCAGCGGAAAGCCTCGTCGATCTCCTTGGTGGAGGCCAGCGTGGAGAAAATGGAGGAGTAGCTCTTGGCGTGCACGGACTCCATGAAGGCGATGTTCGTGTAGACCGCCTCTTCGTGCGGGGTAATCGCGTCCGGAATCAGCGAGACAGCCCCGACGGTGCCCTGGATGGTGTCCAGCAGGGTCAGTCCGGTGAACACGCGCATGGTGAGCTGCTGCTCGTCCGGGGTCAGCGTCGCCCACGACTGCAC
>JBKPJW010000142.1:0-6962 GCA_046730875.1 Actinomycetota bacterium
CTCCTGGCTGAGCGTGACTCCCGCACGGTGGTCCAGGCCTGGTTCCAGGGTATGAATCCCCAGCTGGACGACGTGCCCCCGGCGCGACTGCTGCGCGAAGGCAAGGTCGAGGACGCTGCGCAGGCGGTCCTGGCCGCCGCGCGGGCATTTGCGGCAGCAGGCTGACGGGTGGGGGTTGAACAACTAAAGTCGGTGGTCCCGGACAACCGGGTATGGCGGATCGGGTTCCGTCCCGACCCTTGGGCATGGAGCGGCTGGGAATGGGCAACCAACGGCAGGTTCCCCGGCCGCTGGGATGACCTGCACGGAAACTTCCGCACCGTATACGCCGGATCCAGCCTGGAGGCATGCCTGCTCGAGGTGCTGGCCGGATTCCGCCGCGACGCCAGGCTTGCCGCCGAACTGGACGAAATCGTTGAAGACGATGAAGACGCAGTGCTTCATCCAACGGTGCCGCCAGGGCAGGTTCCCAAAGAATGGCTCGATGCCCGCGCTGCGACCTCTGCCGATCTTGTCGGCGCTTACTGTGCCGTTACGGACTCCATGTCCATCGCGGCACTTTATCCGTACTTCATCGGTATGGCCCTCAGCCTCGGGTTGGCGGACTTTGATGCAGCAGCATTGAAAGATGCACGGCCTCGTGAACTTACCCAGGCAACTGCGGCTTGGATCTACGAGAACACAGACTTCGACGGCCTGACGTTTACGTCGCGGCACGGAGACGATCTGCAGCTGTGGGCTGTTTTTGAACGACCAGGCGACGGCCTGGTCAGCCCAAAGCTTCGCCACAGAAGGTCAGAGGACCTTCACCGCAACAGTGACGCAGTCAGGCAGGTCTTTCAGCTGCTCGGCCTGAACTGGAAGAGCGAATAGACCATTCCCCGTAGTTCGCCTCGTCCTAGCTTGACGAAAGGTCCAATATCGGCCACTGTCGCGTTTCTAGGATGCTTGCCTAGTCGACGGTTGCCTGCTTTGCCTTCTCTAAGCCTCCGGCAGCCGCAACACCTCGAGCGCCGCCACCAAGTACGGCACCGGATTCGGGTCCGTCCCCGCGGCCCACCGCATCCACGCCTCGAACGTCGCGCCGACCAGCGCGGCACACAGATAACCTGCAACGTCCTCGCCGACCCCGGCCGACACCAGGTACGCCCGCGCCCGCTCGCGCTGCGGTGCGAGGGACTCGTAGCTCCGGCTGGCCAGTTCGGGGTGTTCGGCGATCAGCCGCAGCCGGCCGCGCGTGACGGCGAGGTTCGGCAGGACAGCAACCCCGGCAACCGCCGCCTCCCGCAGCCCCGCCAGAACGTCGCCGTCGGCCGCGCCGGGAGTGCGGGCTGACTCCAGTACCCGGCCGGACGCCTCGATCACTGGCTCCATGCCGCCCCAGACGAGATCGGCCTTGCTGGTGAAGTAGCGGTACAGGCTCTTGCGCCCGATCCCCGCCTCGCGGGCGATGTCCTCCATGGAAGTCCGCTCGTAGCCGCGCTCGGCGAACAGCCGCAACGCGATGGCTGCCACGGCGTCGGGATCAATCGTCACCGGCCGCCCGGCGGGGCGCGGAACGGTGGTGGTCAAGGCATCCGAAGGCATCCCACCAGTATTCACCCTTCCATAATGACACAGAGTGTCATAACCTGGACCGCATCACCGTCACCAACGTCTGGAAGGACATCATGGGCAACGAAGCTTCATGGCAGGAAGCCACCACCACCGGCCGCTTCGCAGGCAAGACCGTCATCGTCACCGGCGCGGCCTCCGGCATCGGTCAGGCCACCGCGCTGCGCATCGCCAGGGAGGGCGGCCGTGTCATCGCCGCCGACATCAGCAAGGAACGACTGGACGACCTCGTCGCCGAGTACGCCGGGCTGGACCTGGTCCCCGTGACCGGCGACATCTCCACCGAAGAGACCGTGGCCGCCGTCATCGCTGCCGCCGGCGGACGGGTTGAAGCCCTGGCGAACGTCGCCGGCATCATGGACAACTTCGCCCCGATTCACGAGGTGGACGACGAGCTCTGGGACCGCGTCTTCCGGATCAACGTCACCGCCCTCATGCGCCTCACCCGCGCCGTGGTGCCGCTGATGCTCGACGCCGGCAGCGGCTCCGTGGTCAACGTCGCCTCCGAGGCCGGCCTGCGCGGGTCCGCCGCCGGCGCCGCCTACACCGCGTCCAAGCACGCCGTCGTCGGCCTGACCAAGAACTCGGCCGTGATGTACGGGCCCAAGGGCCTGCGCTTCAACGCCGTGGCTCCCGGCCCCACCATCACCAACATCGTGGCCAACTGGGGATCCCAGCTCGCGGCCGAACGCCTCGGCCCGCTGATGCAGGCCACCGTCCCCACCCCCGCCACCGCAGCGCAGCTCGCCGCCTCCATCACCTTCCTGCTCAGCGACGACGGCACCAACATCAACGGCGCCATCCTCGCCTCCGACGGCGGCTGGTCCGCGCTGTAGGGGCGGCGCCAAACGGAAGCGGACGATGGCGAGGAGTTCCCGGCGTCGTCCGCTGGTGTGAACCTGCTTCCGGGTGCATGGAGTCGCATCGGGCTGGCGGGCGGAGGGGCATGACGCCACGGAGCGCGCGTGACCGTTCGGCGGGTCCATCCAGTACGACACCGCGTCGGCCAGTAGAGGGAGACGTACTCTCTCCGCGCTATCACTTACTCATTAAAATCAATCATGAAGGACCCGAGCATGTCCGCGTACAATCGGGGGCAGTGAACCCCCGGTTCCTTGTGAACACGAAGGAATCCGTAGGTCCTGAGATATTCCGTGATGTTGAGATTCGCTCGGACCCAGGCGGCGGGCAATCGGACCCCTTCACGGTCAATCGAGGCTGGAGGGCAACTTCTTTAATGTCGCACATAGATCGCAAGGCTCTAGTCTCGGCTGTCATCGGCCTCATTATGGCACTCGTTCCGGCGTTGCTCGGTGCTCCCGAACTCGCGCTCTTGATCGGATGGTGCGTCGCCGGCTGCGTCTTCCTGGTCTGGGCGTGGACTAAGGCGTGGCCCGCTGGTCCGGAGGCCACAGGTGAACTCGCCCGACAGGAAGGTCGGTCTCGACGGCTCGTTGACTCCCTCATCATCGGCGCGACATTCGTCAGTCTTGTGGCGGTCATCTTTGCATTGATCCGCAGCCAGCAGAAGGACCCCATAGGCGTGGCCGCAGCAATCCTGGCGGCTCTCGGCGTGGTGCTCGCGTGGGCTCTCGTCAACACTGTCTACGCGTTCAAGTACGCTCGGATGTACTACCACGACGACAGCCATCGCTTCCGCTTCAACCAGAACGAGGACCCGTCGTACAGCGACTTCGCCTACGCAGCATTCTCTATCGGCATGGCATACAACGCCAGCAATGTGAACGAGTCATCCACTCCCTCCCGCAGGATCGCCCTGGGGCACGCTTTACTCTCCTACTTCTTCGGCACCTTCGTGATCGCAGTGGCGATCAACCTCGTCGTCAGCCTCGGCCAGTCCAGCTGACCGCGACACGGGGGTGGGTGGTGTGCTGCGACGCGGGACCGCTCGACGGCGGCCCCCGGACATTCGAATCAGTGCAAGCGGACGACGTCGGGGGAGCCCCGCCGTCGTCCGCTGGTGTGAACCTGCTTAGGGTTGCATGGAGTCGCATCGGGCTGGTGTGCGGACGGGCATGACGCTGCAGAGCGCGCGTGACCGTTCGGCGGGTCTCTCCAGTACGACATCGCGTACGCAGGCCTCCGCGCCAGGGGCCTGGCTATTCACATGGCGCTTCAAGTCAGGAACTTGGCCGAATGGTGGCGGGAAGCTGTTGCCGAGGCACGTACTGCAGACCCGCCCAAGGAAGAGAAACGAGCGTTCCTTCGGTTTCCGTCCTGCCGGACCGCCATCCCGGAACAGTGGCGGCCGGTGGTTCCTGAGCTGACGAGCTGACTGGCATAGCGTCCCGCGGGACTGCCAAGCCGGCTCCGTTCCAACCAAGATTCTTCGGAACTACAGACTGGGGTCCATGATCCTGGGCCATAGCAATGCGGGTCATCGCTGCTCCTTCGAGGGTGATGTCTAGGACGAGATGTCCCCACGCTAACCGTGATCTGCATCACTGAAGTCACCACTCAGCGCTGGGCCATGTCGAATCCGCGCAGGCCCTTCCGCGCCCGGCATCCGCCACCTTTGAGCGCCCTGGCGATGCGCGTCCGGGGTGTGCGCGGGTTCGACATGTGGATGCGCGCATTCGAGACCACCGTGATCTGCGTCACTAGTAGGGTCCTTCTAGTGGGACCCCGAATAGCACTCGGGACTCTGCCCAGTCGAACAAATTTCAGGGTGAAGAGTATATGCCCGGTGTAATTTCGCACCGAAAATCTAAGGATGCTGAGACGATGACGTCTGACTTACACCAAGGTGCGGCCGACCCCCTCAAAGCCGTCCTGTCCTCGGATGACTACGTCCTCGAGGCCGTGGACATCAGCAAACACTTCGACGGTGTGTTCGCTTTGAATGGCGTTGACGTGAAGATTCGGTCGGGTGAAATTCATGCCTTATTGGGCGAGAACGGGGCCGGCAAGAGCACCCTGATCAAGATCCTCACTGGCCTGATTCCGCAGGACTCCGGATCGATCGTGCTCAATGGCGTCCCCGCGGAGTTCAACGGGGTCAAGAGCGCCCGCCGCGCCGGCGTGGTGGCGCTCTACCAGGAGCTCTCCATTGTCCCCGGCATCTCCGTTGCGGAGAACATCTCCCTCGGGGACGACATGCCCACCCGGACTGGGCTCGTCGATTGGGCCGGAATGCGCCGTGTCGCCCAGGAACAGCTGGGCCGGCTGAACCAAGGGCACATCCCGGTGCAGACAATGGCCGGTCGCCTCACGCCCGTCCAGCAGACCATGGTCGCTGTGGCCCGGGCCATCAGGGTCAAGACCCGTGTCCTGATCCTCGACGAGCCGACCGGCGTCACTGACCGATGTGGAAATCCAGGACCTATTCCGGGTTCTGCGCCGGCTCCGGTCAGAAGGCGTTGCAATCGTCTATGTCTCGCACCGGCTCGAAGAAGTCTTTACCCTGTGTGACCGGGTGACGATCATGCGCAACGGCCGAACCGTTGCCACCTCAGACGTAGCGGACACGACGATCGACCAGGTCATCTCCACCATGGTGGGACGAAATCAGAATGACCTCTTTCCGGAACGCGGCACCCCCGGAACATCCCCGATGGTTGAAGCCCGGGGTCTCAGCGGCCGCAGCCATTGACGCTGGCGTGGAACCGTACGAGCCGTACGCACTCAATGTGACCAGCGACAACACCCAGCTTGCCACCCAGAGCGCCCAGTCCATCATCGATGCCAACCCCAACGGTGGCAGCGTGGTCATCGTCGGCTGGGACTCCCATCCCGGTATCCGGCTCCGCACCCAGGTGGCCAAGAAGCTGTTCGAGGACAACGGCTTCACCGTGGCTGCCAATCATCAAATCCAATCGCCCGGTGCCGCCCAGGAGGAGTCGATGTCCTTCGTGCAGGACTACCTGCAGGCCAACCCGGGAGACAAAGCCCCGGTAGGCGTTTGGGCCGGGTTCGACGCCGCCGGGTTCGGTGCGGTGCAGGCTATCGAAGCAGCCGGGGCCAAGGGAACTGTGGTGGCCAGCATGAACGGTGATGACTTTGCCGTTGCGGAGATCAAAAAGGGCGGCCCGTTTGTCGCGACAGTCCGGCAGGACTGGCCCACCATCGTCGGGGACCTGGTCTCAGGGATGGATACATACTTCACCAAAGGCTCACTGCCGGCGAAGAACTACATCGAGATCCAGGGAACGCTGATCAACAAGGAGAACGCCACCAAGTTCTAAGCCTTGCTTCGTTTCCCCGTTCCTCTCACGCGCTGTCCCCGGATCCTCATCAGACGGTCCGGGGACGTGCCTGTTAATACGCCTTCGCATCAACAGCCCCTGACGGCCGCGGACGCCGCGCCGGTGGCCGACGTGTCACATTCGCGCACCCCACTGTCGAATCCGTGCACTTCCTGGCTCGCGGGGCGCTCAGAGGAGTCCGGCGCTGTACCATCACATTCAGGCAGCTCAAGGAGGATGTTTGCCATGGTTCACGCGACGCCGGGAGAAAACTCATCTCTTGCGTTGCCCGCTGTCGCCTCCGGGGCGACGGAGGCCACCTGGAGCGAGACAGTCGAACGCTCACTGCTCAGCTTCGATTTTGACTTCGACAAGCACGGTACATTTCACGGGTCCGTGCAGAGCAAACCCTTCGCGGACATTGAATTCATCGACATGAGCTGCGGCCGTCACGCCGCTTATCGCGATGAGTCCAAGATCAGCGTGGACGAGCGGCCGGACTATTTGATGACCCTGCAACTCTCTGGGGAATTCCGCCTGACGCAGGACGGTAGAACTGCTGTGCTCAGGCCGGGAGAGTTCGCCTTCTACGATTCGACCAAACCCGCCACGGCGATCAGCAGCGACGACTACCGTTCGTTCTGCGTCAAGTTTCCGAAAAGGCTTCTCCGGCCGCAAGGGGACACACTCGCTGAACGGACCGCCACGCGACTTGACGCGGACGCCGGCCTGTCACCATCGGTCTGGGCGTTCCTGAGCACCCTCAATGCGACGGCGGACTCAGTAGCCAACGTCAACCGCCAATCGACGGTCCGAGGCATCATGGGGCTGGTCGGCTCCATGTTGACCAGCCAGTCCCGTAGCACGAACCCCGGCCGGCAAATAGAAACCCGGGACTCCCTGCTGGAGCAGATCCGCGACTACATCGACGACAATCTGAGCAACCCGGAACTGGCCCCGCAGGAAATTGCCGGTGCGCACTTCATCTCCGTTCGCCACCTGCACAGCCTGTTCCACGACGCCGGCTTCAGCGTTTCGGCCTGGATCAGGGACAGGCGGGTGGAGCGGTGCAGTAACGATCTCGCCGACCCGCTACTCCTCAACGTGCCCGTTGCGTCAATCGCCCGACGCTGGGGCTTCAAG
>JBKPJW010000143.1:0-9074 GCA_046730875.1 Actinomycetota bacterium
CGGTGGCGCGTTCGGTGCCGCCCCAGCCGGGGACGGTTCCGAGGCCGGTCTCGGGCAGGGCAATGCGTGCTTCGGCGGCGATGACGCGGAAGTCGCACGCCAGGGCGAGTTCCAGGCCGCCGCCGAATGCGAGACCGTCGATGACTGCGATGCTGGGCTGGCGCAGCCCGGCGAGGGCATCGAACGCGCGGTGGCCGGTGGCGATCCAGTCCCGCCACATCCCTGCCGCAGACAGGTCGGCGAAGTGGTTGATGTCGGCTCCGACGCAGAAGACTTTGTCACCGGCGGTGCGGACGATGACCAGCCGCGCGGCCGAGGCGGCCACTTCGCGGGCCGCCGTCGCCAGGTCCTCGAGGAGTCCTAGGGTCAGGGCGTTCAGTTTGGCGGACCGGTCGATCAGGATGGTGGCGGTGTGGCCGTCTTCTGAGTATTCGACGGTGACCTGCCCTTTAATGACCTGTTCGGTCACGGGTGTGGTTGCGGTGCTCATGGCTGGTCCTTTCGCTGGCCGCCGAGCTCGTCGGCGAGGTGTTCGGCTGCCCGCAGAACGATGGCCCAGATGCTCAGGGTGGGGTTGATGCCGGGGCAGCTGGGGAAGGCGGCGCCGGAGTACATGTAGAGGTTGCGGGTGTCGTGGACGGCGAGGTGTTCGTCCAGGACGGAACCGGCGGGGTCGTGGCCGAACCGGGCGCCCCCGAGGTCGTGGCTGGAGCCGACGCCGGTGAAATACGGGCCCTGCCAGGTTTTGGTGGCTCCCATGTCCTGGAGCAGGCCTGTTGCCTTGTCCGCCATCCAGGACGCCAGGCGGCGTTCGTTTTCGCGCAGCCGGTAGGTCACCCGGACCAGCGGCATGCCCAGGCCTGAGGAGTCGCGGTGCCGGGGGTCGATTTCCAGCCGGTGCGAGGCGTAGGGCAGAGCGTCGGGCTGGATCCGGATGACCCCCTGCTGGGACCACAGTTTCAGGTGGTCGCGGTAGCCGGCGCCCCAGCGGCGGACGTCCTCGGGCAGGGTTTCGCGGGCGATCTGCAGCGGCAGGGCCTGCTGTTCGGCGCCGAGTGTGGCGCCTCCGATGAAGCCGTGGTCCAGGGAGCGGAACTCAGGGGAGAGGAAGTCATCCAGGACGACGCCCTGCGCGGCCGGGCCGGTGTGCCGGTTGAATTCGGTGCCGGGGAAGAGCGCATCGACGTGACCGAACATTTTCGTCATGTAGTGCCGGCCCAGCTGGCCGGTGTTGTTGCCAAGGCCGTCCTCGTGTCGGGAATCGGCTGAGAGGTACATCAGGCGCAGGTTCTCGTAGGTGTAGGCCGAGAGGATTACGGCGCGGGCGTACTGGCGCCGGACCCGGCCGAGGGGATCGACCCATTCGACGCCGCGGGCGGCACCGGATTCGTCCAGAATGATCCGGGTGACGCGGGCGTGGGTGCGCAGTTCGAAGTTGCCGGTGGTGATGGCCGCGGGCACTGGGCCCAGGCCGGGGTGCCAGCGGTCTCCGCGGAAGGAGCCCAGACCGTTGTTCCAGGCGCTGTAGCCGGTGGCGGGGCGTCCGCCGTAGGACTCGGTGGTGAATCCGACGGGGACCGGGTGCGGGTGAAGTCCGGCGGCGCGGGTGGTTGCGGTGAACTTGTTGCCCAGGATGAACGGGCGGGTGGGCGGCAGCGGCAGCGGCTTGCTGCGCTTGATGAACGGGTTGGACTCATCCCCGGCGATGCCGATCAGATGCTCGAGCTTGGTGTAGTACGGTTCGAGCTGCTCGTACGTGACCGGCCAGTCGGCCAGCGTGCAGTCCTCCGGCAGGGCACCGGGTCCGTAGAGGCCGTCGTAGTGGCTCTTGGGCGCGAACTGCCAGGGGTGGAAGCGGCGCAGCCAGGATCCGTAGTGACCGGCGGACCCGCCGACGCCGTTGACCATCCGGCCTAGGGAGAAGGTCGCTTCGCGGCTGTCTTCCTCATCGGTGGATTCGCGCCACCGGGGCGTTTCCTGCTGGAATTTCGGGCCCAGTCCACCGCGCGTGTAGTAGGCATGTTCGAGCTCGTCGGGGAGGAATTCGTCCAGCGGCCGGAAAGGGCCGGCCTCCAGGCCCACCACACTGAGGCCGGCGTCGGCGAAGACCTGGGCGCTGAGCCCGCCCATGGCGCCGACGCCGACGAGCAGGACGTCCACTTCGTCGGTCATCTGCGGGTTCACGGCGTTCTCGTAGCCGAGCTGCTTGAGCCTGTGGCCTTCAGTATCGCGCGGGATTTCCTGCATCGCGTTCGCGAGGGTCTTGGTCACCCCGCCCTTGGTCACATGTTCGGCGCTGAGGTTTTCTTCGGCGGAGTTTTCCAGCCAAACCCCGGGGTGCTTGAGGAATTTCCAGCCGACGGCGTTCTTGTTGCCGCCGTGGGCCGGATCGGCGAACAGGCCTTCCTGCAGATGGGCCACGACGAGTCCGAAGAGATCGCGCTGGTCCTTGACCGGCAGCTGGTCGGACAGTTCGCCCTGTTCGAGGAGGAACAGCACGTCGGTACGTTCGTCAAGGGTCAGCGCAGCGAAGTTTCGTCCGTGCTTGTTCTCGGCGTAGCGGTCCAGGGCGCCGAAGAGCCACTGGTACCTGGGCAGGTCCTTGCGGCCGTAGCCTTCGAGCGTCAGGTCAAGGTATTCGGTGACGCCGGCGTCGCGGACGTCCGGGCTGTCTCCGTCCGAGGGGAACATGGCCTCGAACAATGCGTCGGCGAGTTCGGTTTCGTAGGGGGTCAGGATGCGGAAGCTGCTCATCACGGGGTCCTTTCAGGCGAGTCGGCCGGGCGTCAGTGCAGGGCCAGAGAGGTGGAGCGCTGTTCGATCCGCTCGTGCAGCGGCAGCGTGGGAAGGCGGAGGCCGGCCGGTGCCTCGGCGAAGAGGGCGAGATCCATCGTGCGCAGGTTCTCCGAGACGATCAGCGGGAACTCGCTGCGGTCCAGCACATCTTTCTGCAGGTCGACGCCGGGGGCGATTTCGGTCACGACCAGGCCGTCGGGGGTCAGTTCCAGCACGGCGCGTTCGGTGATGTATTTGACCTTCTGGCCGCGGGCGAGGGCCCTCGGTCCGGAGAAGGTGACGGCGGAGACGTCGTTGACGAGCTTGGTGAAGAGCCCGTCGGAGCGGATGTCCAGGCCGGTCGGCCCGGCCGCGATGTCACGGCGCCCTGCGGTGAAGGCTCCCATGAAGACGATCTCCGGGGCGGAGGAGGTGATGTCGGCGAAGCCGCCGACACCGGCGGTGACGTGGCGTTTCTTGGGCAGGTGGTGGACGTTGACGTTCCCGTGGCGGTCGATCTCCAGGAAGGAGAGCAGCGAGCGGTGGAAGCCGCCGCCCTGCAGGAGGGTGAACTGGTCAATGCTGGGCATGATCGCGTCCGGGTTCTGGGCGCAGCCGAAGGCGAAGTCCAGCAGCGGGATGCCGCCGACGGCGCCCTGTTCGATGACCCAGCTGACTTCCCGTCCCTGGTTTTCCTCGACCAGGATGTGCGGCACGAGTGCCGAGACGCCGAAGCCGAGATTGACGATTTCGCCGGCCTTGAGTTCTTGGGCGGCGCGGCGTGCGGTGATTTTCTCGATCGAGAAGCCGACGTGGGGGAGGGTGCTCAGGGGCCGGCGCAGCTGCCCGGAGATGGCCGGGTCGTTGGGGGTCAGGGTCGTCTGCAGTTGGTCTTCGGCGATCACGACGGCGTCCACGAGGATGCCTGGGACTTTCACGTGCTGAGGGTGCAGGCTCCCGGCTTCGGCCACTCGCTTGACCTGGGCGATAACGATGCCTCCGTTGTTGTGTGCCGCATAGGCCAGGTCTAGGGCACCCAGGGGGGAGCCTTCGTCCTCGAAGGTCAGGTTGCCGTATTCATCGGCGGTGGTGGCGCGGATGATGGCCACGTTCGGGATGATCGAGGGGAAGAAGAGCCACTCCTGCCCGGCCACCGTGGCGGTTTCGACATGCGCAGCGGAGGTGGTGTCGTTCATGCGGCCGCCCTGCAGCCGCGGATCGATGAAGGTGTCAAGCCCGACCTGGGTGAAGACGCCGGGCTGTTTCGCGGCGGCGGTGCGGTGCATCTGGTAGATGACGCCGGAGGGAAAGTTGTAGGCCTCCACCTCGTCGCGTTCGATCATCTGCCAGATTCTGGGGGGTTCGGCGCTGGAGGGACCGGAAGGATAGGAACCGGCGATGACCTTGCGCAGCAGTCCCGGGCGGGCGATATGGTCGATGCCCTTGACGCCGTACATGTCGCCGGCGGCGATCGGATGTACGGAGGTCAGGTTGGTCGGGTGCGAGGTTTCCTCGAACCGCTGACCGATGCCGGCCAGGACGCTGTCCGGGCATCCCAGGGCGCTGGAGGAGCTGACGGTGATGACGTCGTCGTCATTGATGAGGTCCGCAGCCTCGCGGGCCGAGAGGATCTGTACTTTCTGCATGATGTTCTTTCTCGCTGTTAGTTGATATGGACGGTGCGTCCGGAGATTGCGGATTCCTGGGCTGCCAGGGCGACCTTAAGGGCCATCAGGCCGTCCCGGCCGGTCGCCGTAGGGGTTCCGGTACCTTCGACGGCGGCGGTGAAGGCCCGCAGGCCGATGACGTAGAGATCTTCTGAGCAGTCGACGTCGACGCTCCTGACACCGGATCCGGTGGTGAGGACCAGCTGTCCCGTGGTGTCCTGGGTCATGGCGTCGATGATCTGGAGGGTGCCATCCGTGCCGTGGACTTCCAGGCTGGTCCCGGCGTATCCGACGGTGAAGGAGTCATGGGTCTGGGCCAAAACCGGCGAATGCCCGGTGTTTTCGTAGCGGATGACGGTCATGGCGGCATCTTCCTGGCCTCCGGTGTTCCATCCGGCTTGCCGGACGGCCAGCGCGGTGACGGCAACGGGTGTGCCCAGCAAGGGGTTCAGGACCGACGCGTCGTGGCAGGTGATGTCCAGGATGACGCCGCTCCCGGGCGTCCCGTGACCCAGCCGCCAGCCGCGCAGCCGCTCGGGCAGGAGGACGGCGTGGGCAACTTTGGCCGAGAGGACGGTGCCGATGCTCCCGGCGGTGACGAGTTCCCGGGCTTTGACGTGCAGGGGACTGCCGGGCAGATGGTGGTTGGCGGCAAGAACGAGGCCGGTTTCCTCCGCGAGCTTGACCATCGCCTCGGCCTGACTGGCCTCCAAGGCGAGGGGCTTCTCGCATAGGACGTGCTTTCCTGCCCTCATCGCCCTGACTGCCTGGTCGTAGTGCAAGGCGTTGGTGGAGGAGATGTAGACGGCATCGGTGTCCCAGCGCAGCAGCTCGTCCAGATCGGTGGTGAAGCGGGGCAGTCCGTGGCTCGCAGCGAAGTCACTGGCACGCTCCGCCGATCCGCTGACGACGCCGGCGATGTCACCGCCGCTGGCCTGGATTGCGGCGATGACCCGTGTGGCAGCGATGTCGCTCGCGCCGATAAGGCCCCATTTCAGTGCTGGCACGGTGTTCTCCTAGGTTCGGGGTCGCCATTGGGCGGTGGAGGCCCTGACTTTCAGGGCCGGTTCGATGAGGGAGCGCTGCGGTTGCAGCGAGGGGTCGCGGATGCGGTTCAGCAGCAGCTCTGCTGCCTTATGACCGATCAGTTCCGGGTACGTGGAGACCGAAGTCAGGGGCGGCAGCAGCAACTCGGCCATGGCGATGTCGTCAAAACTGGCCACGGAGATGTCCCGGCCGGGTTCAAGGTTTCGCCGGCGCAGTTCGGCGTAGATTCCGAGCGCGACGGCGTCGCTGTAGGCGATGATGCAGTCCGGCCAGATGCCTTGGTCCAGCACGCGGCCCACACCCTCGGCGCCGCCGGCAGCATTGTTGGTGGTCGTGGCAGCCGAGAGGGATGCATCGAAGACCACGTTGCCTCCGGTGAACCCGGTTTCTAGGCCCTTAATGCGCTCCGTGCGGGCCGAAGAGTGGTCGGGGCCACCAATCAGCACCGCTGATGCTGCCCCCAGGGAGGACACGTGCCGGGCCAGCTGGCCGCCCGCGGCAATGTTGTCGGGTCCGACGTAGTCCAGTTCTTCGGAAAAGTAGCGGGCAAGCTGCAGCACCGGGACGGAGGAGCGATCAATGATGCCGCAGACGGGGATCAGCTCGGAGCCTGCGGCCGGCAGGAGCAATATCCCGTCGACCTGCTGCTGCACCATGGACTCCAGCTGCAGGGACTGGCGTTCCACGTCATCCCGGCTGTACCCGACAAACAGGGTGTAGCCCGCCGCGTGGGCGGCCTCTTCGATGGCCATGGTCAACCCGGCAAAGTAGGGGTTGCGGATGTCGGTCACCAGCAGCCCGAGAGTCATGGACTCGCTGCGCCGCATATTGGCCGCATGCCGGTTGTAGACGTAGCCCATTTCCGCCATCGCCAGCCGGACGCGGTCCGCCGTCGCCTCCGGTATCCGGGGGCTTTCCCGCAGCACAAGGGATGCAGTAGATCGAGATACCCCGGCAGCCCTGCTGACGTCGTTCAGTGTCACTTTTTTCATCGCTCTTCCACCTCCTTTCGTGCTTGGTTCCATATTTCTATCACATTTCGAAAGCCATTGGTAGAACGATCCAATAAGATCTACCGATGCAAAAATCCCTAGATACACGCGACTTTCCTTCTTTACTGGAGGAATGGTCGATGCGACGAGCCATGGATCAGCCTCATGAGGCTGGTTCTATTGCATCGATCTACTTAACTATGTAATCTGAACCACAACGCAGGCTCTAGCCGGGCCTTATCCGGCGTCTGACAACCCAAAGGAGAGTAGTCATGCGTACACCAACCAAGCTCAAGACCTCGCTGGCCGTAACGACGGCGGCAGGCCTCATTGCAGTAACCGGATGTGCCGCCAATCAGCCGGCCGAAAGCTCCACCGGCGGCTCCGACAAGCTGGAAATCACTTCCTGGTGGACCTCCGGCTCGGAAGCCGACGCACTGAATGTTCTGATTGACGGCGTGAAAGCGGCCAAGCCTGGCCTGTCCGTGGATAACGCGGCGGTCTCCGGTGGCGGCGGCGCCAATGCACGGCAGGCTCTGGCCGCGCGGCTTCAGGCCGGCAGCCCGCCGGATTCCTGGCAGGTGCATCCGGCCGGACAGCTCAAGAGTTACGTGGATGGCGGCCAGGTCGCGGATCTGACTGAGCTGTGGACGCAGAACGATTGGGCGTCCCAGATGCCTAAGGACGTGGCAGAAGCCCAGCAGGTCGACGGCAAGTACTACACGGTCCCGATCGGTGTGCACCGCGGGAACGTGCTGTGGACCAACCCTGCTGTGCTCTCCAAGGCCAACGTCAAGATCGACCCTGCCGCCGGCGTTGACGGGCTGATCACTAACCTATTGCAGGTTCAGGCGGCCGGGGCTACACCGGTGTGCCTGGGGGATAAGGACATCTTCGCCTCAGCCCAGCTGCTGGAATCACTCATCATGTCCAGGGCCGGTGCCGAAAATTGGAAGAAGCTCTTCACAAACGAGTACTCCTTTGACGCAGCCGAAGTGAAACAGGCCCTGGAGGACTACAAGGCAATCCTGTCTCTCGCCAACAAGGACCATTCCGCCATCACGTGGGATGAAGCAGCGAAGAAGATGGCCGACGGTGCCTGCGCCGTCAACCTCATGGGGGACTGGGCCTACGGCGAGCTCGTCAACGCCGGGAAGAAGCCCGGCACCGACTTCACGTGGGTGGCCTTCCCCGGCAAGGAAGACATCTTCGACTACGTCGGTGACGGATTCTCCATACCCGCGAACAATATCCCGCACGCGGACGCGGCGAACGCCTGGCTGAAGACGCTGATGGATCCCAAGGTGCAGACTGACTTCGCGGCGAAGAAGGGCTCCATCCCCGCAGTGAAGTCCGCCGACATATCCGGCCTGTCCGAATACCAGCAGGAGGCCGCCAAGAGCTTCGCTTCTGCCAAGGTTGTTTCCTCCCTGGCCCATTCCCAGGCCGCAGGGGCGGAATTCGCCCAGACCTACGCCGACGCTGTTTCCACCTTCAACGGCAGTGGAAACATCGATGCCTTCGTCGCCAGCATGACGCAGGCCCAGAAGGCCCAGCTGTAATAGCCGGTCAGCCAACCAAGTCGCCCCCGGACAGGATCAGTACTCACATGAGAACAGCAACAGCACAACCAACACCGGTGGATCCCGACCCCCGGTCAAAGAAACAAGTACCCCACAACGTCAGGACATCCCGCAGGGCCGCCTGGATCTTTGCTCCCAGCCTGCTGGTCAGTTTCCTCTTCGTCTACGTCTTCATCGGCATCACCGCCTACATCTCCCTCTCCAACTGGAAGATCGGCACGAGCCCGAACATGAGCCTCCGTCAGCCGCTGGGGGCAACCTATGGCGAGCTGGTCCAGGAACAGCGCTTCCAGGCCGACATCCGGAACGTGGTGATCTTCACCGTCATCTTCCTGGTCCTGGCCATCATTGGCGGACTCGTCGCAGCCCTCTTCATCCACCACGTCGCCGTCGGCAAGGGCCTGTTCCGCACCGTATTCCTCCTGCCGTATGCCCTGTCCTTCATCGTCACCGGTGTCGCCTGGCGCTGGATCTTCGCGCCCTCCACCGGTGTCAACGAAATCCTGCGGAGCCTCGGGATCGAGAACCCGCCCGGCTGGACCACCGACCCCACCATCCTGGGTGCGTTGAACGATCCCTCCGGCACGGACTTCCTGAAAGTCCAGCTCGGTATCCCGGTCGCGCTGCTGCCCATCATCTTCGCCGCCGCCTGGCAGCTGGTCGGCTTCGCCATGGCCATGTACCTCGCCGGCCTCGCCTCCATCCCCGAAGAACACCTCGAAGCCGCCAACGTTGACGGCGCCAACCTCTGGCAGCGCCTGCGCTACATCGTGTTGCCCCAGCTGTGGCCCTCTACCATCACCTGCTTCGTGCTCCTGCTTCACGTGGCCCTGAAAATCTTCGACCTCGTCGTCGCAATGTCGGGCTCCGGCCCCGGATTCGTCACCGACGTTCCCGGCATCTACATCTACAACTACCTCACCAGCCGTTACGACAAAGCCTCGGCAATGGCGATCATCCTGCTCCTGCTGACCCTCGTGGTGATCGTCCCCTACCTCGTACGCGGATAC
>JBKPJW010000144.1:0-11559 GCA_046730875.1 Actinomycetota bacterium
GGCTTATATGATCAATCTATGCCTTCCCTAGCCTCAACTGCACCCATCGGCACGCTTGTCCCAGGCACAGTGAGCCCGCAGCTTTCCGTTCCCCCGTCCATCCCGCGTCCGGAATATGTGGGCAAGGCGGGTCCTGCAAAGTTCACGGGCTCCGAGGTCAAGTCGGCAGAGACCATCGAAAAGATCCGGATCGCCTCCAAAATCGCCGCCCAGGCCATCGTGGAGGTCGGCAAGCACATCGAACCCGGCGTTACCACGGACCAGCTGGACCGGGTGGGCCACGAGTTCCTGCTGGACCACAAGGCCTACCCCTCCACCCTCGGTTACCGGGGCTTTCCGAAGTCCCTGTGCTCCTCGCTCAATGAGGTTATCTGCCACGGCATCCCCGACAGCACCGTGATCCAGGACGGCGACATCCTCAACATCGACATCACGGCTTTCATCGGCGGTGTGCATGGCGACACCAACTACACCTTCCTTGTTGGCGACGTGGACGAGGAATCCCGCCTGCTCGTCGAGCGCACCCGGGAATCGCTGAACCGCGCCATCCGGGCCGTGGCGCCGGGACGCGAAATCAATGTGATCGGCCGGACCATCGAGTCCTACGCAAAGCGCTTCGGCTACGGCGTGGTCCGCGACTTCACCGGGCACGGCGTCGGGGAGGCTTTTCACACCGGACTGATCATCCCGCACTACGACGCCGCGCCGGCCTACAACACCACCATCGAAACCGGTATGGTGTTCACGATCGAGCCGATGCTGACCCTGGGCACCGTTGACTGGGACATGTGGGCCGATGACTGGACGGTGGTGACGCGCGACCACAAGCGCACCGCACAGTTCGAGCACACCCTGCTCGTCACGGAGTCCGGCGCGGAAGTCCTCACACTGCCCTGACCCACGCTCCACAAGATATTTCCCTGCATATCCAGCGCTTCACCCGCCGGCCCCGTCCGGTTGCCACAAACCGCCCCTGCCACGAACGGAACGACATTGCCCAAGAAGGACGAAAAGCCGAAGAAGAACGCCCCCCTGATCGGCGTTGACATCGGCGGCACCGGTATCAAGGGCGGGATCGTGGACCTGAAGAAGGGGAAGCTCATCGGCGACCGGGTGCGCCTGCCTACGCCGCAGCCCTCCACCCCCGAGTCAGTGGCCGAGGTGGTCGCGCAGGTTGTCGCGGAGCTCTCCACCCGTCCCGACGCCCCCGGCGCAGACACCCCCGTCGGAGTCACCTTCCCGGGCATCATTCAGCACGGTGTGGTCCATTCAGCCGCAAATGTGGACAAGTCCTGGCTGGAGGCCGACATCGACGGCATGCTGACGGCGCGTCTCGGCCGCCCGGTCGAGGTCATCAACGACGCCGACGCCGCCGGCCTCGCCGAGGCCCGCTTCGGTGCCGGCGAAGGGATCGACGGCACCGTACTGGTAATCACCCTGGGCACCGGCATTGGTTCGGCATTCATCTTCGACGGCAAGCTGGTTCCCAACGCCGAACTCGGCCACCTGGAGCTTGACGGTTTCGACGCCGAGACCAAGGCTTCGGCCGTGGCCCGTGAGCGCGACGGCCTCAGCTGGGAACAGTACAGTGTGCTGCTGCAGCGCTACTTCTCCCACGTGGAGTTCCTGTTCTCCCCCGAACTCTTCATCGTGGGCGGCGGCATCTCCAAGCGTGCCGACGAGTACCTGCCGCACATGAAACTCCGCACCCCGATCGTTCCGGCCAAGCTGAAGAACGATGCCGGAATTGTCGGCGCGGCCATCGAAATCGCTCTGAAACACAAGCTGGCCAAATAGACGCCAAATGAGCTATCACTCCGGGTCGTTCCGAACGCTGGGAACGACGCGGAGTGATAGCTCATTGTTTTTTGTGGACGGTGAGGTGGAGCCGGTGGTGGCTGCGGCTTCCCCTCCGCTGCCACCACCGGAGTGTGTGGATCCTACGATGGCGCTGGACTTTACATCGGCGCCGAGTTTACGACGGCGTCTCGAGCGGACTCTTCTGCGGATTCTTGCCGTCCCGGCCCTTGGACTCGGCCTCATGGCGAAGCAGCGAAATCGCCGATTCAAAATCTTCCAGCGATTCGAAGGCCTGGTACACGCTGGCGAAGCGCAGGTACGCGACCTCATCGAGGCGCTGCAGCGGCGCCAGGATGGCCAGACCGACTTCGTGGGCTTCGATTTCGGCGGCGCCGGAGCCCCGGATCGACTCCTCGACTTCCTGCGCCAGCAATGCGAGGTCATCTTCGGTGACCGGACGGCCCTGGCAGGCCTTGCGGACGCCGTTGATGACCTTGCTGCGGCTGAACGGCTCACCGACGCCCGACCGTTTGATGACCGTCAGGCTGGTGGTTTCCACGGTGGTGAACCGGCGGCCGCATTCGGGGCACTGCCGGCGGCGACGGATGGCAGAGCCGTCGTCGGCGATTCGGCTGTCCACCACGCGAGAGTCAGGGTTTCGGCAGAACGGGCAATACATGTCGTTTCCTCCCGTGTCATGACCACAGCGTGGTAGCCCCAGTGTCCAAACGCCAGTGTCGTAACCCCAGCGTCCAAACGCAGAGTCGTAACCCCAGCGTCGTAACTACCGTCTTCGTGCTGGCTGTGTTCCAGTTTACGACTAGATGTAGCTGAATAACAATCCTGTAATTACTACATGTAGTGGTTGGAGCCCTTGGGCTACCGGGCCGTGAACCGCGCCGTCACGGCCTCCCCGTGCGCCGGCAGATCCTCCGCGCCGGAGAGACTGACGATGTGGCCGCTGACCTGTTCGAGGGCGGAGCGGCTGTAGTTGATGACCTGGATCGCCCGCAGGAACGTGGTGACGTTCAGCCCGGAGGAAAATGCCGCGGTGCCGCTGGTCGGCAAGACGTGGTTGGACCCGGCACAGTAGTCGCCCAGGCTCACAGGACTGTAGTCCCCCACGAAGATCGCGCCGGCGCTGCGGATCCGGCCGGCCACCCGGGCGGCATCCGCTGTCATGATTTCAAGGTGTTCCGCGGCATACGCGTCGCAGGCGGCGATGCCCTGCTCCAGATCCTCCACCAGGACCACGCCGGATTGCGGGCCGGAGAGTGCCTCGAGGACGCGGCTGGAGTGCTTGGTGGCGGCGGCCTGTCGCTCCAGCTCCACGCGGACATCGGCCGCGAGGGCCTCGGAGTCGGTAATCAGAACCGATGCCGCCTTGGGGTCGTGTTCGGCCTGGCTGATGAGGTCCGCCGCCACGAGCGCGGGACTGGCGGTGGAGTCCGCGAGGATCGCGATCTCGGTGGTACCGGCCTCGGAATCGATGCCGACCACGCCCTTAACCAGCCGCTTGGCAGTGGCCACGAAGATGTTGCCCGGCCCGGTCACGACGTCCACGGGGTCGATCCCGGGGACGTCACCGGCGTCGGACGCGCCCGCGGGGATGCCGTAGGCGAAGGCCGCGATGGCCTGCGCCCCGCCGATCGCGTAGACCTCCTCGATGCCCAGCAGGCAGGCTGCCGCCAGGATGGTGGGGTGCGGGAGTCCGCCGAAGTTCTTTTGCGGCGGCGAGGCCAGCGCAATCGATTCGACGCCGGCGGCCTGGGCCGGGACCACATTCATGATCACCGAGGACGGGTAGACCGCAAGTCCCCCGGGGACGTAAAGTCCCACCCGCGCCACCGGCACCCAGTTCTGGCTGACGACGGCGCCTTCGCCGAGTTCGACGTCGATGTTTGCCGGGCGCTGTGCGTCGGCGAAGCTGCGCGCCCGCCGGATGGATTCCTCCAGGGCTGCGCGGACGGCGGGATCCAGGTCCTCCAGCGCCGCACGGAGCGCCTCGGCCGGGACGCGGGGGTGCGTCTGCTCGACGCCGTCGAAGGAAAGCGCCAACTCACGCAGTGCCGCAATGCCCCGCGTCCGGACGGCGGAGATGATGTCCAGAACTTTGTCCTCGGCGTCGGCCATGGTGCCGGACTGAGCCCGGGGCACCGCAGCGCGGAGTCCGGCGAGGGACAGTTGCGCACCGCGCACGTCCACCGTGCGGAAGTTGAGGGCGGCGGGAATTGAGGTCACAGGGCTCTCCGGAGTTAGGCTCACCCGATCATTTTACGTGTCCTGCCGCGGCGCACCGACGCTGTGACGCGGGCCCGGCCCGGGCTTGAGCCGCAGACCCCGGCGCTCGGCGTCCGGCAGCGGCGGCGGCGCCGCAGCCCGGGAACGGACTCGGGCAAGAGTCAGGAATCAGAATCAGGATTCAGGCCCGGGGTTTGCCGCCGGAACCCGGGAAGAGGCTGTTCAGGAAGATGGCGAGGGCGATCGCGGCCGGCCAGATGGCCAGGACCGCATAGGAGCGAAGCGAGAAGGCGACGCTGGCGCTGGCCGAGGTGTCCGCCGGCGCTCCCCACCAGTGGGCGCTGAGCACACCGGTTCCCCAGGCGACCAGGGCACCGGCCGCGCCGGCGAGGACTACCAGGATGACGGTGCCGGGGGCCGGCTGGTGGTATTTGGAGCCCGCGACGAACGATCCCGCGATGCAGCCTGCGAGCAGGCACAGCCCTGCCAGCACGAGGTCCCTGGGCAGCCAGGTTGCGGTGTTGGTGCCGGCGGCCAGGTCCGGGTTGCCTGTCAGGAGGTTCAGGCCCGACGGCGCCAGAAGCCACCAGAGCAGCCCGACCGGAACGCCCGTGGCCGCGATCACCGCAGCCTTCCGCCACGGCTTCCCGCCCGGGCCGGGCTGCTGCCCGGACGACGCGGGGAGTTCCGGCTGCGCGGGTTCCGCTGCGTGGTGGGCGGGGCCGTCTACTGCGGGCTGTGTCATGCAACAAACGGTAACAAGGAATCGGCCGACCCGGCGCATGGCCGGGCGTGGGACCAGATGACGCCCGGAGTAAACAAATGCCCTACTCGTTTCCCCGGCGGAATACGCTGAAGGTAGGAAGTAACACACGTACGTGCAGCAGGGAGTTGGATCGCAGTGGCCACAGATGATGGAATCTTCGAGGGGACATTTAAGGAAATGTTCCGCCGACACGCGGCGGGCGTGGCCATTATCACCGCGAACCTCGACGGCGTCCCCTTCGGGTTTACGGCGACCTCTGTTGCCTCGCTGTCCGCCAAGCCCCCGCGCTTCACGTTCAACATGGCCCGAACTTCAAGCTCATGGCCGGCCGTGGCGAACACCACCTACATCGGCGTGCACATGCTGGGGCTGGAAAACCAGGAGCTCGCCGACCGCTTCGCCCGGGCCAGCAACCGCTTCGATGGCGACCACTGGGAGCTCGGACCCCATGAGGTGCCTGTCCTCAAGGGCGTCGCCGGCTGGCTGATCGGCAAGGTGCAGATGCGGCTGTCGTTCGAGAACAACGCCGTGGTGGTAGTCGAGGTGGTGGAGGGCCAGGTCGGTGACGACGGCGCTCCCCTGCTCTACCACTCCGGAGCGTACAGCCAGCCCGTTCCGCTCGACTACGAGATCTAAGCGCCGCCCGGGATCCGGGCACCGCCTGCCGTCTGGCCGCGTTGGCCAGCAGGCACTGGCTCTCACAGGCGCGGGTTGCCCGGACCTGGTTTCCCGTCGCCGGCTGCCGCGGGTCCTAGTTGTCGAGGCAGGTCGGGCCGAGGAGCACCTTCAGGTCGCCGAACAGGGACGGGCTCGGGTTGACGCGCAGATGCACCGGCAGGCCCATGACCTCCACCCGGGTGTCGCCCTGCAGGTGCAGCCGCACCTCGGAATTTCCGCGGTGCGTTCGCAGCACGTCGCCCAGTTCCGTGACCACGGCTTCGGTGGCCTTGTGCGTCGCCATGGTGATCACCACGGGCCCGTTTTGGCTGTCGCTAAGGTCCGGCACGGAAAGTTCCATGCAGTTCAGGGTGACGGCCCCGTCGTCGCGCCGTTGGAGGCGGCCCTTGACCACCACGATCAGGTCCTCCGCCAGCACCGAGGCGATGGGACCGTAGACCTGGCCGAAGAACATGACCTCCATGGAACCGGCGAGGTCCTCAATTTCGGCGCGGGCGTAGGCGTTGCCGCTGGCCTTGGCGATCCTTCGGCTCAGCGAGGTGATCATGCCGGCGATGGTCACAATCGCGCCATCCTGCGGGCCGTCTTCGGCGATGATCGAGGTGATTGAACGGTCCGCGTGCTGGCTCAGGAGCCCTTCCAGCCCTTGGAGCGGGTGGTCGGAGACGTAGAGGCCTAGCATGTCACGCTCGAACGCCAGCTTGTCCTTCTTCTCCCATTCGGGCAGGTCGGGGATTTCCGTGCTGAGCGAGGCCTCGGGCTCCTGGTCCTCAAAGCCGGCAAACAGATCGAACTGGCCGATCGCTTCGTTGCGCTTGAGGGTGATGACGGAGTCGATCGCTTCCTCGTGGATCATGGCCAGGGCCCGGCGGTGGTGGCCCAGGGAGTCGAAGGCACCGGCCTTGATCAGCGACTCGATGGTGCGCTTGTTGCACACCACCGCCGGGACCTTCAGAAGGTAGTCCTTGAAGGACGTGTACGCGCCCTCGCTTTCGCGGGCTGCCACCATGGCCTCGACGGCGTTGACCCCGACGTTGCGGATGGCGCCCATGCCGAAGCGGATGTCGTTGCCCACTGGGGTGAAGTTGAGCGCCGACTCGTTGACGTCCGGCGGCAGCACCGTGATGCCCATCCGCCGGCATTCATTGAGGTAGATCGCCGATTTGTCCTTGTCGTCGCCCACGGACGTGAGCAGGGCGGCCATGTACTCCGGCGCATAGTGCGCCTTCAAGTACGCGGTCCAGTAGGAAATGACGCCGTAGGCCGCCGAGTGCGCCTTGTTGAACGCGTAGTCGGAGAAGGGCAGCAGGATGTCCCACAGGGTCTTGACCGCTTCCATGGAGTAGCCGTTGTCCTGCATGCCCTGGGAGAAGCCGGCGAACTGCTTGTCCAGTTCGGATTTCTTCTTCTTGCCCATGGCACGTCGCAGGATGTCGGCTTGGCCGAGGGTATAGCCGGCGAGCTTTTGCGCCACGGCCATGACCTGCTCCTGGTACACGATCAGCCCGTAGGTACCGCCGAGGATTTCGGCGAGCGGTTCCTCCAGCTCCGGGTGGATCGGGATGACGTCCTGGATCTTGTTCTTGCGCAGGGCGTAGTCGTTGTGGGCGTTGGCGCCCATGGGTCCGGGACGATAAAGGGCCAGCACAGCGGAGATGTCTTCGAAGTTGTCAGGCTTCATCAGCTTGAGCAGCGACCGCATGGGGCCGCCGTCGAGCTGGAAAACGCCCAAGGTGTCGCCGCGGGCCAGCAGTTCGTAGGACGCGGTGTCGTCCAATTCCAGGGTTTCGAGGTCGAGGTCGATCCCGCGGTTCATCTTGATGTTTTCCAGGGCATCGGAAATGATCGTCAGGTTTCGCAGCCCTAGGAAGTCCATCTTGATCAGGCCGAGGCCTTCGGACGTCGGATAGTCGAACTGGGTGATGACCTGGCCGTCCTGGAAGCGGCGCATGACGGGAATCACGTCGATGATGGGGTCCGAGGACATGATCACGCCGGCGGCGTGCACACCCCATTGCCGCTTGAGGCCCTCGATGCCCAGCGCCGTTTCGAAGACCTTGGCAGCCTCCGGGTCAGTGCTGATCAGCTGGCGGAAGTCACCGGCTTCGCCGTACCGCTTCGACTGGGGGTTCTGGATGTCGGCCAGCGGAATGTCCTTGGCCATCACGGCCGGGGGCAGCGCCTTGGTCAGCTGCTCGCCCATGCTGAACGGGTAGCCCAGCACACGCGAGGAGTCTTTGAGGGCCTGTTTGGTCTTGATGGTGCCGTAGGTGACGATCATCGCCACACGTTCGTCGCCGTACTTGCGCGTGACGTAGTCGATCACTTCGGAACGGCGCCGGTCATCGAAGTCGACGTCGAAGTCGGGCATGGAGACACGATCCGGGTTGAGGAAGCGCTCGAAGATCAGGCCGTGGTGCAGCGGATCAAGATCGGTGATGCGCATGGCATACGCCACCATTGAACCTGCACCCGAGCCACGTCCGGGACCCACCCGGATGCCGTTGTTCTTGGCCCAGTTGATGAAGTCGGCCACCACGAGGAAGTAGCCCGGGAAGCCCATGGAGGTGATGACCTCCAGCTCATAGTCGGCCTGCTTGCGGACCTTGTCCGGGATGCCCTGGGGATAGCGGTATTGGAGTCCCTTGTCGACCTCCTTGACCAGCCAGGATGTTTCGTCCTCCCCCTCCGGGCAGGGGAACCGGGGCATGTAGTTGGCGCCGGTGTTGAACGAGACTTCGCAGCGCTCGGCGATCAGGAGGGTGTTGTCGCACGCTTCCGGATGGTCCCGGAACAGCTCACGCATTTCCTGCGGTGACTTCAGGTAGTAGCCGCTGCCGGAGAACGCGAACCGCGAACCGCCGTTGTCGTAGGTCGGCTCCAGGAGCGTGGAACCGGACTGGATGGCCAACAGGGCCTCGTGGGCCTTGGCGTCGTGCTCGTGCGTGTAGTGCAGGTCGTTGGTGGCCACCAGCGGAAGGTTCAAGTCCTTGGCCAGGCGCAGGAGGTCTCCGGTGACGCGCCGCTCGATGTCCAGTCCGTGGTCCATGAGTTCGCAGAAGTAGTTCTCGGCCCCGAAGATGTCGCGGAACTCGGCCGCGGCCTCGAGGGCCTCGCGGTACTGCCCCAGCCGGAGCCTCGTCTGCACTTCGCCGGACGGGCAGCCGGTGGTGGCAATCAGGCCTTCGGAGTAGGTGTTCAGCAGCTCGCGGTCCAGGCGGGGCCATTTGCCGAAGACCGAGTCCAGTGAGGCGATCGACGACGCCCGGAAGAGGTTCCGCATGCCCACGTTGTTGTAGCTGAGCAGGGTCATGTGCGTGTACGAGCCACCGCCGGAAATGTCGTCCTTGCGCTGGCTCTCTTCGCCCCACCGCACGCGCGTCTTGTCCGTACGGGCAGTCCCGGGAGTTACATAGGCCTCGACGCCGATGATGGGCCGGATGCCCTGGTCGGTTGCGCGCTTCCAGAAGTCGAAAGCGCCGAACAGGTAGCCGTGGTCCGTCGTGGCGAGTGCCGGCATGCCGAGCCGCTCGGTTTCGTCGAACAGCTCACCGAGCCGGGCGGCACCGTCCAGCATCGAGTACTCGGTGTGGTTGTGGAGATGGACAAACGAGTCGTTGCTGGAAGTCACCGCACCATTCTAGTGCCGGGCGGCGACGGCGGCGTGCAGCCACGGCGGGACCGGGACCCCGGGGAGAACCCGCAGGCGCGCCGGACGGCTCAGGCGTTTCCGGATTCCAGGACCTCGAGCGCGTATTTCAGGTCCTGCGGGTACTCGCTGGCAACGGTGACCCGCTCGCCGGTCCGGGGGTGGTCGAAGGAGAGTTCCCGGGCGTGCAGCCATTGCCGGGTCAGTCCGAGGGTGGCCGCAAGGCGCGGGTCCGCCCCGTAGGTCAGGTCACCGGCGCAGGGGTGGCGCAGGGCAGCAAAGTGCACGCGGATCTGGTGGGTCCGGCCCGTTTCGAGGTGCACCTCCACGAGCGAGGCCTTGCCGAAGGCTTCCAGGACCTCGTAGTGCGTGACTGAGTCACGGCCGTCCTCGATCACCGCAAACCGCCAGTCGTGGCCCGGGTGGCGGCCGATGGGCGCATCGATGGTGCCCGCCAGCGGATCGGGAAGGCCCTGGACGACGGCGTGGTAGACCTTGTCCACGCTGCGTTCCTTGAAGGCCCGCTTGAGCGCGGTGTAGGCGTGTTCGGTCTTGGCGACCACCATGACGCCGGAGGTTCCGACGTCGAGCCGGTGGACGATGCCGGCACGCTCCGGCGCGCCCGACGTCGAAATCCGGTAGCCGAGCCCGGCGAGGCCGCCCACGACGGTGGGTCCGACCCAGCCCGGGGAGGGGTGGGCTGCCACGCCGACCGGTTTGTCGATGACGACGAACTCGTCATCGTCCAGCAGGATCAACAGGTTGTCCACTACTTCCTCCACGATTTCCAGGGGGTCCCTGCGGTCCGGCACCACGACGTCGAGCACTGTGCCGGGGGTGAGCTTGAGGGACTTCCCGACCTTCCCGGCGTTGCTGCTGACGTTGCCTTCGGCGATCAGGGCCGCCGCCTGGGAGCGGGAGATATCCATCAGCCGGGACAGGCCGGCGTCCACGCGGGAACCGGCAAGGTCCTCCGGGACGGTGAATCGCCGGTGCCCCGGCAGATCCTGGGCGGTGTTTCCTGCGGGTTGTCCCGAGGTAGGTTCAGACATCTTTGGTTGCCGTATCCTTCGTGTGGCGCGAGCCGTCCAGGGAGATCCCCCGGAGGGTAAGCAGGCAGATGATCACGACGGCGGAAACCACAGCTGAGTCGGCGATGTTGAAGATCGCGAAATTCGGAAGCTGGATGAAGTCCACCACGTGGCCCATCGCGAACGACGGCTCGCGGAACAGCCGGTCCGTCAGGTTGCCGAGGGCGCCGCCGAGCAGCAGCCCAAGTGCCAGCGCCCACCAGAGCGAGCCGAGCTTGCGCAGCTGCAGCAGGATCGCGACGGACACGACCGCCATGATGATGGTAAACACCCATGTGACATTCTCGCCGATCGAGAACGCCGCCCCGGAGTTGCGGATGTAGAACCAGTGCAGCAGCGGCGGAAACACGGGGATCCGCTCGCCCTCGATCATGGTGCTCGTGACCCACAGCTTGGTCAGCTGGTCGAACGCGTAGGCGAACACCGCGAATGCAGCAAACAGGACAAACAGCATTGCCCTGCGTGGCCGGGCCTGAACGGGCTGCGCCGCCTCGACAGGCTGCATGGCGTCTGGTGATGGTGCGTCAGTCATAGGGCTTTCGTTCGGGAACCGGTGCGGAGACCGGGGGGCGGGTACCCGGCAAGCGCCGTGCACCGGACCGGTGGCGGCACGTTGCGGAAAAATGAAAAGCCGGCAGCCGAGGAAACCTCAGCCACCGACTTTCAGAATACTTGGGTTTTTGCCTAGCTATTGGCTTCGACCTCAGGGGCCGCAACGGAGCCGCGGGCATCCAGGTCACGCAGCTGGCCTTCGATGTAAGCCTTCAGTCGTGAGCGGTAGTCACGCTCAAAGCCGCGAAGCTGCTCGACCTTGCGTTCCAGTACGGAGCGCTGCTGCTCGAGGGCACCAAGGATCTTGCGGGACTTTTCCTGCGCATCGTTGACGAGGCTGCTGGCCTCGATCTGGGCTTCAGCGATGATCTTGTCCCGCTGCTGCTCGCCGTCGGCGACGTGCTTGTCGTGCATCTGCTGGGCCATGGCAAGCAGGCCGGCGGCCGACTCGGAAGCCGGGGTGGCAGCGGTGCGTGCCGGTTCGACTGCCTGGGCTGCCTTGGCAGCCTGCTCGGCTTCCTTCTTCTTGGCGGCTTCTGCGGCCGCCTTTGCCTTGGCCTCGGCCTCGGCCTTGGCGGCGTCTTCCTTCTCGGCCTTGACGGGCGCCGGGACCTTCTCCACCACGGGTGCGGCGGCTGCGGAACTGGCAGGCGTGCCGGCGCCGGATTCGGCGAGCTTCTTGCGGAGCTCGTCGTTCTCCTGGTTCAGGCGCCGAAGTTCGACGACGATCTCGTCCAGGAAGTCATCAACCTCGTCCTGGTCGTAGCCTTCGCGGAACTTGG
>JBKPJW010000145.1:0-5905 GCA_046730875.1 Actinomycetota bacterium
GGCGTAGGCGGCCGAGCGGTCCACCTTGGACGGATCCTTGCCGGAGAACGCGCCGCCGCCGTGGCGGGCCATGCCGCCGTAGGTGTCGACGATGATCTTGCGGCCGGTGAGGCCGGCGTCGCCCACCGGGCCGCCTATGACGAAGGCGCCGGCCGGATTCAGGATGTTGCGGGTGCGGGAGATGTCCAGGTTGGACAGGGCCATGACCGGGTCCACCACGTGCTCGGCGAGGTCGGCCCGCAGCCGGTTAAGGCTGGTGCCCTCGGCGTGCTGGCTGGAGATGACCACGGTCTCGACCGAGACCGGAAGGTCGCCGTCGTAGCCCACCGTGACCTGGGTCTTGCCGTCCGGGCGCAGGTAGGCGAGTTCGCCGTTCTTGCGGACCTCGGTCAGGCGCTCGGAGAGCCGGTGCGCGAGCCAGATCGGCACGGGCATGTAGGACGGGGTCTCATCGCTGGCGTAGCCGAACATAAGTCCCTGGTCGCCGGCGCCCTGAAGGTCATAGTCGTCCTCCTGGCGTCCCTCGCGGGCTTCAAGCGAGTTGAACACGCCGCCTGCGATGTCATTGGACTGCTGGCCGATGGAGACCGAGACCCCGCACCGGGCGCCGTCAAAGCCGTTGGCCGAAGAGTCGTACCCGATCCCCAGGATGGTCTCCCGGACGATCTGCGGGATCTCAACGTAGGCGTCGGTAGTGACCTCGCCGGCCACGTGGACCAGCCCGGTGGTGGCCAGCGTCTCCACGGCAACCCTGGACTCGGGGTCTTTGTCCAGCAGGGCGTCGAGGATCGCGTCGCTGATCTGGTCACAGATCTTGTCGGGATGGCCCTCGGTCACCGACTCGGACGTAAAGAGCCGGAGCGCGGCGGGCGTAGACCCGTGGAAGTCGGGGATATGCAGCGGTAAAGTCACTCAACTACCTTACTGGTTGGAAAACGGACGTCCGGCGGCGTGTGTCCCCATGCTAAGGAGACGTTGGTTACGCAGCGCTAGGCCGGCGGTACAACCCGGCTCAGCTCGGCGCTGATCCGGTCGATCACGGCAGCCGCGACCTCGGACTTGGAACCGGACGCCTCTTGGGGTTCGGAGCCGGCGCGGGAAAGGATGACTACGGAGTTGGTGTCTTCGCCGAAGACCTTGTCGCGGCCCACCTGGTTGACCACCAGCAGGTCACATGCCTTGCGGCGCAGCTTGGCCCGGGCGTATTCGAGGACGTCGCCGTCGGCGTCTCCCGTTTCGGCGGCAAAGCCGACGATCAGCTGGTTCCTTGACGCCGCGTCGCGGACCTCGACGAGCTCCTGGAGGATGTCGGGATTGCGCACCAGGTTGATCACGGGGTCGGCGACGTCGTCCCGCTTCTTGATTTTGGTGCCGGCGACGTCCGCCGGGCGGAAGTCCGCGACGGCGGCGGCCATGATGATGACATCGGAGTCGGCGGCCGCGTGCAGGGCCGCTTTCCGCAGCTCCAGGGCGGTTTCGACCTGGACGAGTTCGACGCCGGCCGGCGCCGGGACCTCCATGTGAGCGGCGAGCAGGCGGACCCGGGCGCCGGCCGCAAGGGCGGCGCCCGCCAGGGCCACGCCCTGCTTGCCGGACGAACGGTTGCCGAGGAACCGCACGGGGTCCAGCGGTTCCCGGGTGCCGCCGGCACTGATGGTCACAGTGAGGCCGGCCAGGGCACCGACGACGGCCGGGGCGGCCGGTGCCAGGGCCGCGTCCGGTTTCAGCTGCCCGGCCGGGTCAGATGGCAGGTCCGCCGTGGCGGCGGAGCCGGCGAGGGCCACGGCCGCGGTGAAGATCGCCTCGGGCTCGGGCAACCGGCCGGGACCGGAGTCGGCGCCGGTCAGCCTGCCGCTGGCGGGTTCCAGCACGGTGACGCCGCGGCTGCGCAGGGTTTCGACGTTGGCCTGGGTGGCCTGGTGCTGCCACATTTCGGTGTGCATGGCGGGCGCCATGAGCACGGGGCAGTCGCCGGCCATCAGCAGGGTGTTGGTGAGGAGGTCATCTGCCTGGCCGGTGGCCGCGCGGGCCAGCAGGTCGGCCGTGGCCGGGGCGACGACGATCAGCTCGGCCTCGTGCCCGAGCCGGACATGGTTGACCGTGTGGACGGCGTCGAACACGCTGTTGCTGACCGGGTGCCCGGAGAGGGCCTCCCAGGTGGCAACGCCAACGAAGCGGGTGGCCGCCTCGGTGGGGATGACCGTGACGTCATGCCCGGCTTCAGTAAAAAGCCGGAGGAGCGACGCCACCTTGTAGGCAGCAATCCCTCCCCCGACTCCGAGGACTATGCGCACGTGATCTCCGTCAACAGGCAGTCTGTTTACTTTTCCTCTTCCCGCGAAAGAATTACTCTGCGGCTTCGATCGGCGTAGAGACGAGCTTGCCTTCATTGATCTCGCGCAGCGCGATCGACAGGGACTTCTCGTTCAGCTTGGTGTCGACCAGCGGGCCAACGTACTCGAAGAGGCCCTCGTGCAGCTGGGCGTAGTACGCGTTGATCTGGCGTGCGCGCTTGGCACCGAAAATCACCAGTCCGTACTTCGAGTCGGCGGCCTTCAGCAGCTCGTCGATCGGCGGGTTGATGATGCCTTCAAGGTTCGTGGACACGAATTCTCCAAATTCTAACGGGCTGATGGCTTCCCGCGGCTAGTGCGGGTGGGGGGTCAGCCCCATGAGTGAAACGAGCTCGTCCGCTGCCCGGCGAACGTCATCATTGATGACGGTGTGGTCGAACTCCGGTTCAGCGGCAAGCTCTACTTTACCGGTTTCCAGCCGCCGCCGCTGTTCCTCGGCGCTTTCCGTGCCGCGGCCCACAAGTCGACGCACTAATTCGTCCCAGCTCGGGGGCGCCAGGAACACAAACTGGGCGTCCGGAACGGCCTGCCTTACCTGGCGCGCTCCCTGCAGATCGATTTCCAGAAGCACCGGGCGGCCGTCGGCGATGGCCTCGTTGACCGTGCTCTTCAGCGTGCCATAGGTGTTTTGTCCATGCACCACGGCCCATTCGAGGAATTCACCTGCAGCCACCAGGGACTCGAACTCCTCCTTCGACTTGAAGTAATAGTGCACTCCGTCGATTTCCCCGGGGCGCGGAGCCCGGGTGGTCGCCGAAACGGACAGCCACACCTCGGGGTAGTTGTCCCGGATGTAGGTGGACACGGTGCCTTTGCCAACAGCCGTCGGGCCGGCGAGGACTGTCAGTCCCGGTTTCTTGCTCACATATTCCTTTGGGCGGTGGTTGGCAGCCCGGCGGACCGGGCTATTTGTCGTCAATAAAATCTACCAGCGCCCGGCGCTGGTGGATTCCCAGGCCGCGGACCCGCCGGGACTGCGCGATGCCGAGCTGGTCCATGATTGCCGCCGCCCGGACCCGGCCGATCCCGGGCAGGGCCTCCAGCAGCTCCACGACCCTCATCCGGGCAATGGCATCGTCGGATTCCGCGGAACTGATGACCTTGGCGATGGTCAGCTGGCCCGTCTTGAGGCGCTCCTTGGCATCGGCCCGGGTCGCCCTCGCGGCAGCGGCCTTGCGAAGGGCGTCGGAACGCTCCTGCGGCGTGAGGGGTTTCAAACTCACTGGAGTCCTCCCTGCATGGCGGGACGGGGCACCCATGCCCTTGCCCCGAACCTACCGTCTGGCGGCGGCAGAAATCAATGGAAATCTGCGGACGCCCTTGCCCGGACCGTCCCGGGACCGGCAGCGCCGGTCCCGGGAAGGGTCGAAGACCGCTTGCGGGCAGTTCAAAGACGGCTCGGGAACGGCTGTCAGACCGCCAGGAGTTCGTCGAGCGTGCGCCGTGCGGCATCCTGGAGCGACTGCAGCCGTGGTCCGGCGCCGAGGATATCCCGGCTGGAGGTCCCCAGGACCTGGGGATAGGCGGCACCAAAGGTGCGGCGCAGGTCCGCCGCCGTCGCGCCCTGTGCACCCAGCCCGGGAGCCAGGATGGGCCCGCGGACCGCCGCCAGGTCCAGATCCAACGCTGTCAGGGCGGAGCCCACCGTGGCGCCCACAACGAGTCCCACGGAACCAAGGGGACCGTCATACCGGCGGTTTTCCGCCGCGGCCGCGTCCGTGATCCGCCGCGCGACGGAGTCCGCCCCGCCGACGTGCTGGACTGAGGCGCCTTCTGGGTTGGAGGTCAGCGCGAGGACGAACACGCCGCGTCCGCTCTCAGCCGCCAGGTCCAGGGCCGGCCGGAGCGACTCAAAGCCCAGGTACGGGCTCAGCGTGACCGAGTCCGCGGCCAGGGCGGAGCCGTCCCGCAGCCAGGCGTCGGCGTAGGCGGCCATGGTGGAGCCGATGTCACCGCGTTTGGCGTCGGCAATGGTCAGCACGGAGGCCTCCGCCGCAGCGGCCAGGGTGCGTTCCAGCACGGCGATGCCGGCCGAACCGTGCCGCTCGTAAAGCGCCACTTGCGGCTTCACCGCGGCAGCGAGGGAGGCTACCGCCTCCAGGACGGTCAGCGAGAAGCGTTCCAGCCCGGCGGCGTCGTCCGTCAGGCCCCAGCGCTGCAGGAGTGCCGGGTGCGGATCAATGCCGACACACAGCGGGCCGCGGTCCGCCATGGCCCGGCCCAGCCGGGAGCCGAAGGACTCCCGGCCGGCCGTAGCGTCGGTGCGTGCCTCAGGCATCCTGCAGGCCCTTGAGGTACGCGGCGTGCTCCTGCAGGCTCGTGACGGACCATGCATAGGTGCGCAGCGCCTCGATGGCCTGGACGGCGGCGTTGAACTCGGCCACTGTCGTGATGCACGGGATCCCGATCGACGTCGCGGCGGCACGCAGTTCGTAGCCGTCGCTGCGGGCCTCGCCGCCGGAGGGCGTGTTGAAGACCATGTCGATCTCACCGGCGACGATGAGGTCGGCGATGGTGCCTTCGCCTTCCGCGCTGGAGCCTTCGGCGACCTTCCGGACCGGGGTGGCCTGGATGCCGTTGCGGCGCAGGACGTCCGCGGTACCTCCGGTGGAGACGATCTCGAAGCCGAGGTCGGAGAGCCGCTTGACGCCCATGATCACCGAGCGCTTGTCCCGGTTGGCTACCGAGACGAAGACCTTGCCCTCGGTAGGCAGCGCGTTGTTGGCGGCCGCCTGGCTCTTGGCGAAGGCCGTGTCGAAGTGCTTGTCGATGCCCATGACCTCGCCCGTGGAGCGCATTTCGGGGCCGAGCAGGGAGTCGACCACCTTGCCCTCGGGCGTGCGGAAGCGGCTGAAGGGCAGCACGGCTTCCTTGACCGAAACGGGCGCGTCCAGCGGCAGCGTGGAGCCGTCGCCGGTCTCAGGCAGCATCTTGTACGCGGTGCGGAGCTGGTTGATGGTGACGCCGGTGCCGATCAGGGCGGCGGCCTTTGCCATCTGGACACCGGTGGCCTTGGAGACGAACGGCACGGTGCGGGAGGCGCGCGGGTTGGCTTCCAGGACGTAGAGCACGTCGGAGGCCAGGGCGAACTGGATGTTGATCAGGCCGCGGACACCCACGCCCTCGGCGATGGCCAGGGTGGCGGTCCGGACCCGTTCCAGCACGTTGCCGCCCAGCGTAATGGGCGGCAGCACGCAGGCCGAGTCGCCGGAGTGGATGCCTGCCTCCTCGATGTGCTCCATGATGCCCCCGAGGTACATCTCCGTGCCGTCGTAGAGGGCGTCGACGTCGATCTCGACGGCGTCCTCGAGGAACCGGTCGATCAGCACCGGGTGGTCCGGGGTGATCTCGGTGGCGTTGGCGATGTAGCGGGAGAGGTTGGGCTCGTCGTAGACGATCTCCATGCCCCGCCCGCCCAGGACGTAGGACGGCCGGACGAGCACCGGATAACCGATCTCGTCGGCCACGTTCTTTGCTTCGGCGTACGACGTCGCGGTGCCGTGCCGAGGGGCCGGTAGATCGGCCGCCGCGAGCACGCGACCGAATGACCC
>JBKPJW010000146.1:0-5181 GCA_046730875.1 Actinomycetota bacterium
GCCGTTCAGGGTCGCGTCGCCGATCCCGGTCACACCGTCCTCCGTGGTGATCCGCAGGGTCACGAAGTTCCGGGAGGGGCTGGTCACGAAGACGTCAGCGGCAATGATTTTCACAACAGGTCCTTATCTGGGGTTCTCAGGGGTCTGGGGTTTCTCAGGGTCTTGGGGTTCTCGGGGGTGTCTTAGTTGCTGGGTGTCTTAATTGCGGGGCACCAGCGGCGCGGTGTCAGCGGACACTGCGGCAGCGTCGCCGTCGGCGGTTTCGCTGTGGCCGGCAGCTTCGGCGCCGTCCGCGGTGCCGCCGGAGGATTCGCTGTTGCGGCGGGCGCGGATCTCGGTGAGGATCCGGGCATGCATGGCATCGGTGAGCGTGTACTTGGTCATGACGAGCACGGCCAGGATGGTCATGACGGCCGGCAGTGCTCCGGCCGCGAGCTGGATGCCGAAAATGGCGTCGGCGCTCTGGACGGCGCCGGACTTGTAGCCGCCCAGGGCCAGGGCATAGGCGGCGAGCGCACCGCCGACGGCCTGGCCGGTCTTGCGGGTGAAGGAGAAGAGCGCGTACGTGATGCCTTCGGTGCGGACGCCGGTCCTCCATTCGCCGTATTCGACCGTGTCGGCTTCCAGGGCCCACACCACGATGTTGACGGCGAGGACGCCCACGAGGCTGACCACCAGGCCGGTGAACCCGATCCAGACCTGGCTGGCCGGGGTAAAGAAGACGATGGCGCCGCCGACTACCGTGAGCAGCGACGAGAAGATGTAGACGCGCTTCTTGCCGAGGTTCCGGACCAGCTTCGGCATGAACCCGGCCAGCACGAAGGTGAGGACGAGCTGGGTGATGGACAGCACGGGGTACAGGTCCAGCCGGCCCAGGACATCGCGGAGGTAGTACAGCTGGACGGAGGTCAGGGCCAGGTATCCGGTCAGGAAGAAGAAGGAGCTCAGGCACAGCATCAGCAGCGGCCGGTTGCCCTTGAGCGTGTCCATGCTCTGCTTGAAGGTGACGTTGGGGACGGCGCGGTGGACGCGCTCCTTGGCAGTCAGGAAGGTAAAGAGGTACAGGGCCGCCCCGATGACGACGAACACCAGGGTGATGGTGGTGAACGTGCCCTGCAGGTTGGCGCCCGGCTTGATCAGCGGGGCCACAAAGATGCCCAGGGCCGAGCCGACCAGCAGCGCGCCGATCATCCGGGCGGAGCCGAGTTTGGCCCGCTCGGCCGGGTCCTGGGTCATGGCGCCGGCCAGCGAGCCGTAGGGGATGTTGACCAGGCTGTACGCCAGGCCCAGGGCGGCGTAGGTGACGTAGGCGTAGAGCAGGGTGCCGGATTCGCCGAGCTGGGGTACGGAGAAGGTGGCCACGCTCAGCAGCAGCAGCGGGATGGAGCCGAACATGATGAACGGGCGGAACTTGCCGAACCGCTTGCTGAATGTCCGGTCCACGACGCGGCCGGCGAAGACGTCGGCGAAGGCGTCGAAGATCCGCACCACCAGCAGCAGGGTGCCGGCGGCGGCGGCCGAGATCCCGGCCACGTCCGTGTAGTACACGAGCAGGAACATCGTGGCGGTGGTGAAGGCGAGGTTGTTTGCGGCATCGCCGGCGCCATAGCCGACGATGCTCAGCTTGTTCAGCTTTTTCATGTGATTGGGCTCCTTTACCCGTTGCCGGACCTGGGTCCGGCGAAAAATGTGCGTTAAGGCCTACGCCTCGGAGGTGATGTTCTTGGTGCCGGCCAGTGCCGTCCATCGTTGGCGCAGGGCATAGGCGGCGGGTTTGGGCCGCCTGTCCCGGGTGAAGACGCCCTTCTTGTTGCCGTCCACGCGCATGATGCCGTTGGACGTCTGGAAGTCCGCGAAGTTCCAGACCTGTTCGCCCACCATGGCGTCCACCCGGTCGAAAACCCGGTGGTACATGGCCAGGAACGCGGCCTGGTATTCCTCGCTCCAGGGCTGTTCGTAGATGGAGTGGAAGCCGGGCATGGTGTCCGGTCCGTACTCGGTCATGATCATGGGCTTGCCGTACTTGGCTTCCCACTCGCGCAGTTCCTTCTCGAGGTTCTGCTCGGCCGTTTCGAGGTCGCCGTTGTTGAGGTACCAGCCGTAGTAGCGGTTGAGCATGATCACGTCGAACAGGTCCCCGAGCAGTTCTTTGCCCGGGGTGTCGAACATGACGTTGACGTAGCCGACGGGCCGGGTGGGGTCCAGGCTGCGGGTCAGGTCCGCGAGGGGTGCGAAGTATTCGCGGGCGCCCTCCTCCGAGCCGTTGGGCTCGTTGGCGATCGACCAGATCACCACGGAGGGGTGGTTCTTGTCGCGGGCGACGAGTTCGGCAATCGCCTGCCGGTGGCTCGCCGCGGTGTTGGCGTCCACTCCCCCGTCGACGTACGTCTTCTTGGCGATCCCGCCGAACACGGCACCGAAGCCCAGGTGCAGCCCGACGGCGGCGGTCTCGTCGATCACCACGATCCCGTGCCGGTCGGCGAACTCCATCACTTCCTCGGCGTAGGGGTAGTGCGAGGTCCGGAAGGAGTTGGCGCCTATCCAGTCCAGGAGCTGGAAGTCGTTGACCATCTGGGCGTCGCTGTGGCCTTTGCCGATGGCCACGTGGTCCTCGTGCATGCCGAAGCCGGTGAAGTAGAAGGGCTCGTCGTTGATGAGGAATTCCTTGCCGCGGACTTCGACCGTGCGGACACCGACCGGCAGCGTGTAGCTGTCCAGCAGCCGGCCGCCGTCGCTGATTTCGGCGGTGAGGCTGTACAGGTAGGCGGCGCCGGGCTGCCACAGCACGACGTCGGCGATCGTCAGGGCGCCGGTGGCGCCGTCGGCTTGGGCAACCTCGGCGCCGTTGGCGTCCCGGAGGGAAACGGTGACCGACTCGCTGCCGGTGCCGCCCGCCGTGGCGATGGTGTAGTCAACGGTGCCGGTGGTTCCTTCGAAGCCGGTGACCACCGTGATGTCGTCCACCGTGACGGCGGGGGTGCTGAAGAGCCAGACACTGCGGTGCAGGCCCGCGTAGTTGTAGAAATCGTGGAGGTAGCTCTGCTGCCGGCGGCCGTCCTCGGTCACGGTGATGGTGCCCGGCGGGATCGTGGCCTGGGTGAGCTCGTTGTTGACCGAGACGGTGAGGCGGAAGACCTGGCCGGGCGTCACGTGGGCGGTGATGTCCGCGCTGAACGGCATGTAGCCGCCGGTGTGCTGGGCCACCAGGGTGTCATCGACCCACACCATGCCCTCGTGCGTTGCCGAGTCGAGGCGGACGTGGATGCGCTCGCCGGCCCAGCCGCGCGGTACGCGGACCTCGCGCTGGTACCAGACGTAGCCCACGTGGTCCCTGATGGCCTTGTCGGGGAAGACGTCGTTGTAGCTGGCCGGGACGCCCATTTCCAGGGTCGAGTCCAGCGGGGCCTTGAACCATTCCTCCCGGTGCCCGGAGCGGTCGAAGTCCACCTTGAAGCGGTACAGGCCGTCGAGGTTGAGCATCTCGCGGGTTTCACTGGCCTGGGGCTTGAGCATCGTGGGAGTCCTTACGCGTCGTTGCGGGGCTGGCCTTCAGGTTCGGCCGGTTGGGCCGGCTGCCACCCGGTGGCCCATTCGTCTGCATGTAATCGTAGTCAGTTGGCAATCGCTTGGCAAGCGGTTGCCATAAATTAGTTGAAAGTTCCTCAAAACAATTCTGCCCGGCTTCCCGTGACCGGGAGCCGGGCAGTAGCGCTTGCGCGGAGGGCGTTACGGGGAGACAGCCCGCTCCCCGAACGATCCGCACAGGTCTTCAATCAGTTCCACCGCCGGGCCGTCTGCGGCCAGGGCCGGATTCACCAGGGAAAGCAGGGCCCGGATCCGCTCGGCGCCGGCGAGCCGGTTGGCCGCGGCCACCTCCTCGGCCAGCGGGTCCTGGAACGCCTCGGAGACGGCGCTGAAGTCCATCCACGCGGCGATCAGAAGTGCCGCCGCCGTGCCCGAGCGGCCGTGGGCCCGCTCGGCCAGCAGCACCGGGACGGCGCGCATGCGCAGTTTGGTGCTCCCGTCCATTGCGATCTGGGCCAAATGGTGCGCGATCCGGCCGTTGCCGAAGCGTTCCAGCAGCGCGGTGCGGTAGGCGGGAATCTGCAGGTCCGGGCCGGGCAGGTTGGTTTCCGCCTCGTCCCAGAACCGCTCCACGGCCCGCCGGCAACGTTCATCCTGCAGGGCTTCGGCAACGGTGGTGTGCCCCCGCAGCTGCCCGGCGTAGGCCAGCAGCGAGTGCGCACCGTTCAGGAGCCACAGCTTGCGGTTTTCGAAGGGTTCGATGTCGTCCACGAACACGGCTCCGGCGTCCTCCCAGCGCGGTCGCCCGGCCGGGAAGTCGCCGCTGAGGACCCAGTTGCGGAACGGCTCGGCCACCACCGGGGACGAGTCCCGGTAGCCGCAGCCGGCCTCGACGGCGGCGAGGTCGGCCTCCGTGGTCCGGGGCGTGATCCGGTCCACCGAGGTGCTCACGAAACTGACGTTGGCCTCGATCCAGGCGGCGAGCCCGGTGTCCCAGGCCGCGGCCAGGCCGGTGACGGCCCGGCGTGCGACGGTGCCGTTGCTGGCGAGGTTGTCGCAGCAGACCACTGCCAGGGGTCCGGCCCCGGCGCCCCGGCGGGCGGCGAGGGCGAAGACCAGCCGGCCCAGCGGCGTCGCGGGGTGGCCGGCGTCCCGCGCCAGCACGGCCATGTCCGCCTTGACGTCGGGGGCCTGGAGGTCCAGCCGCCCGTCGGCGCCAAGGCCGTAGGCGGCCTCGGTGATGGTCAGGGTGATGATGGCGGTGGCGGGCGCGGACACCAGCTCGGCGAGCCGGCCGACGTCGGCCCCGTCCACGGCGGCGACAATGCTGCCGACCACCTCGAACGCGTCCCCCGCGTCGCCGCGTTCCACGAGCGTGAACAGGCCGTCCTGCTCCGCCAGCGCCAGCGCCGCGTCCGGGCGCCGGCCGGTGAAGGAGGCGATGCCCCACTCCGCGGCGTCGCCGGCCCGGTGGGTGTACCAGGCCTGGTGCGAGCGGTGGAAGGCACCAAGGCCCAGGTGGACGATCCGCACCGGCGCCTTGGCCGCGGGACGAAGGCTGCGGTCCAGGCGCGGCAGGTCCGCGTCCGCCGGGGCGCTGGAGCCGGGCTGTTCTGTCATGGTCATAGCTTGAAAACCCTTCGGGGAGATCCGTCG
>JBKPJW010000147.1:0-6176 GCA_046730875.1 Actinomycetota bacterium
GTCGTAAGCAGCGTCCCGCGGGCCCCGAGGCGAGCTTGCGAGCCTTGGGAAGGGACTTCTGCGCTAAGCGACGGCGAAAGGCCGTGTTCCGGCAAACCCGACCACGGCGAACCCAACGACGGTGGGACCGCTAGTTCTCAATCCCCAGGTACTTCGCGGTTGGGGCGTGGCCTTCTACTTTTAGCTGCCAGTCGGGGCGGTTGAACTTGGATGGGGTCAGGCGAACGTTTTGGATCTCCTGGGCCTTGCCGGCCCAGACGGCGCGCGTGACTCCGTTCAGCTCGTAGCCGAGGGAGCGTGAGACGCCCAGGGACTGTTGGTTCCAGATGGCAGCTTCGGATTCCGCCACTTCTGCGCCGAGCCAGTCGAAGGCGTAGAGGGCGACGGCGGCCCGCATCTCCTTGCCCAGGCCGCGGCCCTGGGCGCTTTGGCGGAGCCAGGAGCCCGTGGTGACGGTCTTTAGCGTGGCGAAATCCTTGGCGGAGATGTCCTGGCAGCCGACGAATTCGTGGTTGTGCCAGATGCCAAGTATGAGGGTCCAGGCCTCGGGGCTCGTGGCGGCGCGGCACCGCCAGTACCACTGTGCCATGTTGGCCCCGAGCTCGTGGGCCGGGGATTCGGTCCAAGGATTGCTGAACGGGTTCCGGCCCGGCTGGTGAACGCCGCTGAGGGCGGCCTGGACCGCGGCGGGAATGTCATCGTCGCGTATGGGGCGCAGCTCGAGGTGCGGCGTGGTCAGGACCAGGCCGAACGGGGGCCAGTACGCGGCGGGCTCAGTCATCGAAGGAAGCCTAACGGTGCCCGCGGAAGCATGCCAGTCACAGACCGGCTACTCCGCGGGAACGTCCCAGCTGATGTGGCGCCGGACGTCCGTGAGGTTCATCGACTCGGCCAGGAACAGGTCATCGAGCATGTATTCGTCGACGCCCAGGATCCTGAGCCAGTGGCCGTAGCCGTCCTTCCCGTTGCCGGTCGCCGGCGCGTCCAGCCAGCGGCTCGCAACGCAGACCCCGGTGCCGGCGTCGATCCTCAACAGCGTGCGTCCCGGCCGGCAGAGCGGGGCGCCGGGGTCGGCGGGACGGTACGAGGCATTCGGGCTGACGGTCGTTTCCAGGGCGGTCCGGCCTTCGTGGTCAACTTCCGTGATGGGTCCAAGCTCCACGGCGTTGGAGTTGGGGAACTCCAGCGGGACCGGCGCGTTTCCCGCGAGCTCCACCGGGTCCAGGACGGCGGCAAACCTGCCGTTGCCGAACGACGGCTCGCCGTAGGCGGCCTCCGGACGGCGGCGCACCAGCCCGTCGTCGTCGTAGACCGGCGTGACCAGGTGCGGCGGCAGGAGCCAGGTCTTCCTTGTGGAACTGACGTAGAGGCCGCCGCGTGAATCATTGATACCGGTGGTGCTGCCGATCACCAGTCCGTCGGCGGTCTCGAGCCGCAAGGCGCCGGGCCGCCGCAGCCATCCGCGGACCAGGTCGTCGGGGGAGGGGGACTCCGCCGAGGGGTCCGTAGGGGCCGGAAGTGGCCGGTCCAGGTACTCAAACCTCAGCGACTGCCACTTCCAGGGCGAGGACCGGCACAGGTCACGGAAAGCCGCAGCCTGGTCCGCCGGGCCGCGCGGGGCGAGGGGCCCGCGCCGGTTCCTGTTGTCCCATGCGGCCATATCCACAGTTTACGCGCGGGGACCGCCGGGCCGGACGAATATCCAGTAGCATCCGAGGGTGATCGAACGACTCGGCACCCTGGGCGCCGCCAACCCGCTGGCCTTCTGGCTTGCCCTGGCCGCGTGCGCCTATTTCTTCGTCATGGCCGTGCGGCTCACGGTCATCGACGTCCGGCACCACCTGTTGCCGGACCGGATCGTCTTTCCTTCCTATGCGATCGCCGGAGTTCTTCTGCTGGGCGCGGCCGCCAGCCAGCTCCTTCACGGCAGCACGGAAGGTGCCGGCACGTCGGACGCCGGGGTGTTCGGCGTGCCGGGGCTGCGGGTCCTCGCCGGCGGGGCGGCACTCTGGCTCTTCTATTTCCTCCTGCACGCGGTGTATCCGCCGGGGATGGGCTTCGGCGACGTCAAGCTCGCCGGCGTTCTTGGAATGTATCTGGGGTTCCTCGGCTGGGGGCATGTCATGGCCGGGACCTTTGCCGCGTTCCTCCTCGGCGGGCTGTGGAGTCTCGGCGTGCTCGCCTCCCGGCGCGGCACGCTGCAGTCGGCCATTCCCTTCGGGCCATTCATGCTCGCCGGCACGGCGGCGGCCATGCTGCTGATTCCCGCCGGTTAGGCTGACGCCATGGCAACGCCGGAATTTATTCTCAAACTGCGCGAGAAAATCGGAAACGAGCCGCTCTGGCTGCCCGCCGTCAGGGGAGTGGTGTTCGACGACGCCGGCCGGGTCCTGCTCGGCCAGCGCGCCGACAACGGACGATGGGGCCTGATCTCCGGCATCCTGGAGCCGGGCGAGGAACCCGTGGCGGGTCTGCTGCGGGAGATCCTCGAAGAAACGGCCGTGGTGGCCATTGCCCAGAGGCTGGTTTCGGTGGACACCGTGGGCCCGACACGTTATCCCAACGGCGACGTCTGCCATTTCCTGACCCTGGTGTTCCGCTGCCGCTTCGTCTCGGGAGACGCCAGGGTCAACGACGACGAATCCCTCGCCGTCGGCTGGTTCCAGCCGGAGGACTTCCCCGAGCTCTTGCCAGGGCACCTGGAGCTGATCCGTCAGGCCGCTGACCCCGCTGGTGACGTCAACTTCGAGCGCTGATCCCGGTCCGGTCCGGGCCGGCGGCTGCGGTCCGTTCCGCCTCGAGCCGTTCGGCTTCCTCGCCGCCCACCGCTTCTCCGCGTGCCACCATTCCGGCGGTATCCGAGAGCGGGATCTGCTTGAGCGTCAGGGCCAGGATCAGGGCGATGCCCAGGAACGGCAGCAGGTACCAGAAGACGGGGGCGAGCGAATCGGCGTAGGCGTTCACGATCGCGTCCCGGAGCTGTTCCGGGAGCTGGCTGAGGGCCTGCGGGTCCAGCGTCCGGGTGGACTGTGTGGCCTGCTCGGCCGAGGCGCCCGCACCGGTGAAGGCCTTGCCGAGGGATTCGGACAACCGGGACGTGAAGATGGATCCGAAGACGGCCACGCCGAGGGACGCGCCGACCTCACGGAAGTAGTTGTTGGTGCTCGTCGCCGTGCCGATCTGGTCCGCGGGTACGGAGTTCTGCACCACCAGGACGATCACCTGCATGATCGAGCCCAGGCCGGCGCCGAACACAAACAGCTGGACGCAGATGACCCAGATCGGAGTGTCGGCCGTCAGGGTGGTCATCCACAGCATGGCGCCCATGGTGAGGGCGGCACCCAGGATGGGGAACATCCTGTACTTGCCGGTCTTGGAAATGCGGATGCCGGAGAAGATGGCCGTGCCCATGAGCCCCACCATCATGGGCAGCATCAGCAGGCCGGATTCCGCGGCCGAGGTCCCGGAGGACATCTGCAGGAAGGTCGGAACGAAGGCGATGGCCGCGAACATGCCCAGTCCGAGGGTGAAGCCAATGGCGGTGGAGTTCACGAAGATGCGGTTCTTGAACAAGCTCAACGGAATGATGGGGTCCTCGGCCCGGCGCTCTACAAGTACGAAGGCGGTGGCGGCCAGCACCAGGCCGGCGCCGAAGGCCCACGTCAGCGGCGAATCCCAGCCCTCGTCTTTCTTGCCGCCGAAGTCGGTGAAGAAAATGAGGCACGTGGTGGCCGCGGAGAGCAGCAGCACACCCGCGATGTCGATCCGCTTCTCCGCCTTCTTGTTCGGCAGCGTCAGCGTGAACCAGGCGATGGTGAACGCGGCGATACCGATGGGGATGTTGATGTAGAAGGCCCACTCCCAGGTCAGGTGGTCCACGAAGTAGCCGCCCAGCAGGGGGCCGGCCACGGCGGAGAGGCCGAAGATGGCGCCGAGGGGGCCCATGTACTTGCCGCGTTCCTTGGCCGGGACGATGTCGGCGATGATGGCCTGGGACAGGATCATCAAACCGCCGCCGCCCAGGCCCTGAATGGCGCGGAAGAGCACGAAGTCCCAAAAATCGGTGGCGAAGGCGCAGCCCACCGAGGCGAGGGTGAACAGCGCGATGGCGATGAGGAACAGGTTCCGGCGGCCCAGGACGTCACCGAATTTGCCGTAGATGGGCATGACAATGGTGGTGGCCAGCAGGTAGGCCGTGGTGATCCAGGCCTGGTGCTCCACGCCGCCGAGTTTGCCGACGATTGTGGGCATGGCGGTGGACACGATGGTCTGGTCCAGGCTGGAGAGCAGCATGCCCGCGATGAGGGCGGAGAAGATGATCCAGATGCGTTTCTTGGTCAGCAGCAGCGGTTCGGCTGCTGGCTTGGTGCTGACGGCGGCGCTCATTGCGCTCCTTCGGAAGGGTTGGGCTGGGAAGGATTGGACTGGGATGGTTCAGGCCGGGGATGGTTTAGGCGGGGAAGAGCCAGCCGGCGAGGAGTCGAATCCGGACGCGTCGAATGGCAGCGAGAAGAGCGTGCGGGCGGCTGCAATGTTTTCCAGCAGCATGTCCTTGTACGGGCGGGTATTGCCTTCGGAGAAATAGTCGGCACTGGTTTTCCTGGCAATGTTGCCCAGGAGGGCCACCGCCATCCGGACCACGGGATGATCGCTCTGGACGCCTTCCCTGGCCGCAAGCATCCGGGCGAACTCGGCCTCGCGTTCCTCGGAGGCGCCGATGATCCGGAGCATGAGCTGGGGCTCCTTCTTGATCACCCCGATCAGCTGGCGGGTTTCTTCCTCGGAGCCGGTCATCCGGTCGGACAGGTCGAGGGAAAGCCGCACGAGGTCCGCGAGGAGCGTGGCTGATATTTCGCCCCGAGGTGAGTCCCCGCCGCCTGCCATGAACCGGGAGACCACCTCTTCGGGAAAGTCGTCGTCGACGTGGCCCAGGATCGCGTCTTCCTTGGCGGGGAAGTAGTTGAAGAACGTCCGGCGGGATATGCCCGCCTGCTCGCAGACCTCCTCCACGGTGTACCCGTTGAGGCCGCGTTCAGCGGTCAGGGAACGGGCGACGGCGGTGATGGCGGCCCGGGTGGCGGCCCGCTTGCGCTCGCGGAGGCCCCCGCTGCTAATTGCACTGTTTCCCATAAAGTGTATTTTTGCACTTATTCGGATTGAGTGCAAAGAAGGCGACGGTGCGGATAAAGGCGGTGGATACTGACGAGGCGGAGGAAAATGTCGCTGCCTCGCCGTAACCTGCTCCTGTCCAGCTCTTCTGCTGGCAACAGGTGGCCCGTACGGCAACAGCGCAGTCCGGGCCGGAAATGGGGAAGCATGACTGATTCAGCCCTGACGCACGTGTATGTCCTCCTGGACCGTTCCGGCTCCATGAGCGCGATTGCCGATGACACCGTGGGCGGGTTCGCGGCGTTCGTGCGGGAACAGCAGGCGGTGGCGGGCCGGTGCCGGCTGTCGCTGGCACAGTTCGATGACACGTACGAGCGCGTCTACGCCTCGGTGGACATCCAGGACGTGCCGGCCCTGGATCTGCAGCCGCGGGGGAGCACCGCGCTGCACGACGCCATGGTCCGGCTGATCGGGGAGGCGGGTGCGGAACTTGCGGCCCTGCCGGAGGACCAGCGCCCCGGCACCGTGCTCGTGGCCGTGCTGACGGATGGCCACGAGAACTCCTCGCGCGAGGCCACCGGCGATCTCGTAAAAGCCCTGGTCCAGCGCCAGCAGAGCCAGTGGGGCTGGCAGTTCACGTATTTGGGCGCCAACCAGGATGCCGTGCTGACAGCCGGCGGCCTGGGCATCCGCGCCGAAGACGCCCTGACCTACGCCGCCGGGAATGTCGACGCCGCCTTTACCGTCCAGTCCGCCAAAACCCGGCGGCTGCGGGAGGCTCGGATCGGCGGTGCCAGCCTGGCGGACGCCGCGGCAGCAGCCGCGTACACGCCCGAGGAGCGCAGAGCGGCCGGGGGAGAAGTCCCAGGGGCCTAGTTCCAAAACGACGGCGGCCGGCGCCTTTCGCTGGAAAGGGGCCGGCCGCCGGAATTGCTTGCCGGTGTGACCGGCTCCCTGCCCGGATGTCGGGCTGGGTGTACTGCGAGGCCTTGTACTGCCAGGCCCTGTACTTCTAGGCTTTGTGCGGCGGGCGCGTCATGGACATGACGTCCAGGGCGGTGTCCAGC
>JBKPJW010000148.1:0-4443 GCA_046730875.1 Actinomycetota bacterium
ACCAGGCCGCCGTTGGCCATGCCGAACAGGCCCTCGACAATTTGGAGGCTGCCGCCGAACTGCCGGCCGTAAACCTCATCGGTGAAGGCATTGATCCAGCCGTCGATCCGGAGCGCCACGTGCGAGAACACGCGGGAAGCCACGAAACCGCCCACTGCTATCAGGACCAGGCCGATGATGACCCAGCTGATGCGGCTCGTGGCGACGTAGATCATGACGAGGAACAGGCCGAAGAACAGGATCGAGGAGCCAAGGTCGCGCTGGAAGATCAGCACGCCGATGCTCACGAGCCAGGCCGTGATCATGGGGCCCATGTCCTTGAACCGCGGGAACTGCAGCGGACCGATCTTGCGGCCGGCCAGCAGGATCAGGTCCCGGTTCGATGACAGATACCCGGCAAAGAAGATCGCCAAGGTGATCTTGGCGATTTCACCGGGCTGGAAGGTCATGGAACCGATCTTGATCCAGACGCTCGCGCCCAGGATTTCTCCGGCGGAGATGCCGGGAACCAGCGGCAGGATGAGCAGAACGGCGCTGATGGCCAGCGAAATGTAGGTGAAGCGTCGCAGGATCCGGTGGTCCTTGAGGAACCAGATGACCGCGATCGCGACCCCCATGGCCACCAGCGTCCAGCGCAGCTGGTTGTTTCCGGTGTCCTCGCCCACCCTGTCGAGCCGGTGGATCATGGCCAGACCCAGCCCATTCAGGGCGACGACGAGCGGAAGTATTACCGGATCGGCATATTTTGCGCGGATCCGCAGCACCACGTGGAAGGCCAGGGCGGCCGCAGCCAGGAGGCTGGACTGGAACCAGAAGTCGGTGTCGAAGGCCTTCTCCCGGTCAACGCCCACAAGGGCCTGGGCACCGATCCCGACAGCGAGGGCCAGGACCAACAGGACCAGTTCCACGTTCCGTCGTGGCCTGGGCACGGGGTCGATGGGTGTCATTTGACCCCCTCACAATTCGTAGTCGTGGTGGCGGACGGCGACGGCGCGGCCGCGCCGGGCGACGCCGTGGTGCCCGGGGTTGCCGTGGAGCCTGGAGTCGCTGTGGCTCCGGGGGTTGCCGTGGCGCCGGCGGCCGGCGCTGAGGGCGACGCCGTGAGGCACTCATCGGCCGGGGCGGTGGTGCCGGTGCGCTCGAGATTCTTTACGATCCGCTGCGCATCGTAAAGATCGCGGGCGGGCACCGTCTGACGCACCCGCTGCTGTGAGAACTCCGGAAGGTCGGACATCTTGATATCGGTCACCGCTTCGAGGGTGGAAAGCTGGATGGGCCCAAGGCGCTGGGAGACGCCGTTGAAGATGGCCACATGCTGATCGTGCTCGCCAATGTAATAGCGAGTCTGGGTCCAGGCGTAGCCGAGCCACAGCCCGATGCCCAGCAGCGCGACGATCGCAGCGGCAATGGACACTGTGAGCCACCGGCGCGGCCGGCCGGCGCTCCTGTATTCGTCCGCGTCCTCGCGGGCCTGTTCCGATTTGTGAGTGAGGACCGTGGCCGCGCGCCGGGCCACGGTCCGCCCGGCAATGGATGGAATGGACCCCGACGCCGCTGCCGCTGCGGCGGCGCCGACCAGTTCGTGGGGGCGGCTGGAGAGTTCTTCGCGCAGGACTTCGGCAGAGAGATGTTCGCCCAGATGCGGATCGGTTGTGATCTCGGGCTCTTTGGTCCCGGAACCCTCAGCGGAAGCCGCAGGAACGCCGTCGCCCGCGGCCCCGGGGGCAGGGCCGGCGGCCGGATTGCCCGACGCAGCCGCCGAAGCTGGCCCGGTGTTGCCGGTGCCGGCCTTCGTATCCGATGGACCTTCGGTCAAGGCGCCTTTGTCCTGCGCGTCTTTGGCCGGGCCGGCTGGTTCTGAAGCCGCGGACCTCGCCGCGCCGAAGGTGCTGCCCGTCAACGGCCCGGCCGACGCAGCAGCGTGCGCTGACGCCGCGGCCGTGATTGCCGGCCCCGGAATGACGTCGACGGCGGCGGTCCGGATATCCTCCCGCGTCTGCTCGGCGATGTCCAGCACCACAACCGTCACGTTGTCCGGGGCGCCGGCTTCGAGCGTCAGGTCAATCAGCAGTTCGGCACATTCGTTCAGGTCTTTCGTCTCCCGAACGGTGCGCTCCACGACGTGGCCGGCAACGTAGTTCAGGCCGTCGGAGCACAGCAGCCAGCGTTCGCCGGCCTGGACAGGGAGAGTGTCGAGATCCAGCTCCGGGCTGGCATCGACGTCGCCCAGGACGCGCATGAGGACGTTCTTGTGCGGATGCGATTCGGCCTCTTCGGGACGCAGACGGCCCTCGTCGATGAGCCGCTGGACAAAGGTGTGGTCGATGCTGACCTGTTCGTACTCGCCATTGCGCAGGCGGTAGGCCCGGGAGTCGCCGATGTGGGCGAAGTGGAGCTTGCCCTCGGCGAGCAGCAAGGCCGTGACAGTCGTGCCCATGCCCGCGAGCTTGGGATTGATGTGAACCAGCTCGGACAGCAGGGAGTTGGCCGTCTGGATCTCGTCCGCGAGGACGGTGCCGGCGTCGCCGTCATAGTCATCATGATCCAGATGGATCATGTCCAGAACGGTCGCGGCGGAGGCGACGTCGCCGCCCGCATGACCGCCCATGCCGTCGGCGACGACGGCGAGGTGCCGGCCCACGTACGCGGAGTCATCATTCTTGGCGCGTACACGGCCGACGTCTGAACGCGCCGCGTAACGCATGATGAGCGGCCGCTTCGGGACAGTTGTGTTTCCTTCGGCCCTGTCTGCGGGGCGATCCGGGGCAGCCACGGCTACGGCCTCAATTCAATGACCGTCTTGCCGATTCTCACGGGGACGCCCAGCTCCACCGGGAGGGCCCGGGTCAGCTGCTGGTCTGCCAGATAGGTGCCATTGGTGGAGCCGAGGTCTTCGATGAACCAGCGGCTGCCCTGCGGAAACAGGCGGGCGTGCCGGCCCGAGGCATAGTCGTCCTCCAGGACGAGGGTGGCTTCCTGGGCCCGGCCAAGGAGGATGGGGCTTGCCGCGAGAGGGATCGTCGTGCCCTTGAGCGGTCCCTCGGTCACGATTAGCTGATGGGCCTGCTGTTTGACCGGGGCGGGGGGAGACTCGGCGAGGTCCGGATTCTTGCGCACCTGGCGTGCTGTTGGGGCGCCGGCCGCCGCCTTGCGGCCGATCATCAGATCGCGCCGCATGGCAGAAACAATGCTGAAGATCAGCACCCATAGGAGGATAAGGAACCCGAAGCGCAGGGCAGTGATGGTCAGTTCGCTCATGCGCGGCCGCCTATATTGGCGGGCATTAGGCGGAAGATAATTTTGGTCCGTCCCATCGTGATTGTGGCGCCGTCGGTAAGTTCCGAAGTCCCCACAACTTTTTGGCCGTTGACATAGCTGCCGTTCGTGGAACCGAGATCGATCGCCTGGGCTGCACCCGGCCCGGTCCGGATTTCCAGATGACGGCGGGAAACGCCGGTGTCATCAATGAGGATGTCCGCTTCCGAGGACCGTCCAAGAACGATCGACGGGGCGTTCAGCGAGTAGCGCTGACCATCAATGTCCAGTACGGGTTGGAGCTTGGCCGGCTGGCGTGTCGGAGCTGCCGGTACATGCCCGTGGGCGCCCGGCTGTGGTGCAACGGAAGGGGCGGAGGCCTTTTCGGTTCGCGAGGTGATGTCGAAATGCCCGGCGCGGTGCTCCTCGTCGCGGCGGAAACTGATCCGAACCGGCCCTTGGAGCGTGTAGCCCTGGCTGCGTACGTGGTTGATGACGACGTCGCAGAGTTCTTCCGCAAGCGGTGTGCCCCATTCCTGGGCGCGCTGGAAGTCCTCGCTGCTGAGGAGTACGTCAAAAACGTTAGGGGCCAGGGTGCGTCCCGCGGCGATGGTGATGGCCTTGTTGTCCACTTCGCTGCGGAGGCGGCTTGCGATCTCGACGGGCTCAACCTGGGCGCGAGAACCAGTGGAGAAGACTCCGCGGACGGCCTTTTCGATGCCGCGCTCGACTTTGTCCAGCAATCCCATGGTCCCTCTCCTTTCCTGATGGCTGCAGGGCAGCGTTCGTTCCGGAACTCGGTTTCCAACTTTTGCGAGCCCGCTGTGCGCGGACACTCCTACATCAGATACTACTGGGAGTGTCTGGGAATGGCCTCAACGGACGCCGCCGGTCGGACGCCTGAAACAGCGCCGGCCGGGTCCTGACGTGCGGGGATATCCCCGGTGCGGCCGCCCCGGCGGGAGGGGTCACAAGGACCCGCGACCGGGCATTTCCGGTCCGGAAAAGTTAGGCGCCAGGGGCCCAAACCGCTCGATTGGTGTTTTCCTGCAATTGTCCGTTATGCTTGATCTCGCTGCTTTTACGAGGTTGGCGGTCCGGGAAACCGGCCCTATCCGAGTGGAAGAAGTTGCGCGCGAGTGGCGGAACGGCAGACGCGCTGGCTTCAGGTGCCAGTGTCCGAAAGGG
>JBKPJW010000149.1:0-20858 GCA_046730875.1 Actinomycetota bacterium
CCGGGATTCCGCTCCTCCTCGGCCAGCAGCAGATGGCCCAGGGCCTGGAACAGCGCCAGGTCCCCGCCCACCTTGATCTGCAGGAACTCGTCCGCCAGCGCCGTGCCGTTCCCCACCACACCGGAGACGGTCTGCGGATCCCTGAAATTGAACAGGCCGGCCTCCGGCAGCGGGTTCACCGCCACCACCTTGCCGCCGTTGTCCTTGCATTCCTTCAGCGCCGAGAGCATGCGGGGGTGGTTGGTGCCGGGATTCTGCCCGACGACGAAGATCAGTTCCGCGTCGTGGATGTCATCCAGGGACACCGTTCCCTTGCCGATGCCGATGGTCGGGTTCAGCGCCGAGCCGGAGGACTCGTGGCACATGTTCGAACAGTCCGGCAGGTTGTTGGTGCCCAGGGACCGTGCGAACAGCTGGTACATGAACGCCGTCTCGTTGGCCGTGCGCCCGGAGGTGTAGAAGACACAGCGGTCCGGGCTGCTGGCACGGATGTGTTCACCGATCAGGTCGAAGGCAGCGGCCCACGAGATCGGCGAATAGTGGGTTTCCCCTTCCCGAATGACTACCGGCTCGCTGAGCCTGCCCTGGTTGCCCAACCAGTACTCCGTCTTCCCGGCCAGCTCAGCGACGGAATGCTTGGCCCAGAACTCCGCCCCCACCGTCCGCAGGGTGTTCTCCTCGGCCACGGCCTTCGCGCCGTTCTCACAGAACTCCGCAGTCTTGCGCTTCTTATCCGACTCCGGCCAGGCGCAGCCCGGGCAGTCGAATCCGCCGCGCTGGTTCAGGCGCAGCAGCGACTGCGCCGTCCGCGGCACCCCGGCCTGGGCCACGGCGCGCTCCAGCGCCACCACCACGGCCTTGACGCCGGCCGCTTTCGTCTTCGGCGTGTGAACCTCAAGCTGGTCCTCGTTGATGTCCTCAACCGGGGCCGGCTGCCTGCCAAACATCACAGCTTCACCTTGGCCAGCGTCTCTCGCTCGGCCCCGATTGTGGTGCTCTCCCCGTGCCCCGTGCGGACCACGGTGCCGGGGGGAAGCGTCAGGAGTCGTTCCCGGATCGAGGCAACAATGGTGGGGTAGTCGCTGTAGGACCGTCCGGTGGCGCCGGGGCCGCCGTTGAACAGGGTGTCGCCGGTGAAGACCGTTCCCTCGTCCTCCAGCAGGAAGCACACGGAGCCCGGCGAGTGGCCGGGAGTGTGGATGGCCTTGAGGGTGGCGCCGCCCACGGTCAAGACGTCGCCGTCGGCGAGGGAATGATCCGGCTGAGTGTCGGGATAGACCTGCTCCCAGAGCATCAGGTCCTCAGGGTGCAGGTGGATGGGGGCGTTCACAGCGTCTGCGACCTCGCGGGCGGCACCGATGTGGTCATTGTGCGCGTGCGTGAGGAGGATGGCCAGGACCTTCCGGCCGCGCACCTGGTCGATGATCGCTGCAGCGTCATGCGGCGAATCAATGATCACGCATTCGTCGTCGTTGCCTACGATCCAGACGTTGTTGTCCACGTCCCAGGTGCCGCCGTCGAGCGAGAAAGTGCCGGAGGTGACGAGATTTTCGATAGTGATGCTCATGCGGATTTCACCGCCTGGCGGACTTCCACCACGGAACGCAGGACTTTGCCCTCGTGCATCTTGGTGAAAGCCTCTTCGACCTGGTCAATGGCGATGCGTTCGGACACGAAGGCGTCCAGGTCGAGGTTGCCCTGCTTGTAGTGCGCCACCAGCATCGGGAAGTCCCGGGAAGGCAGGCAGTCCCCGTACCAGGATGACTTCAAGGATCCGCCGCGGCCGAAGACGTCCAGCAAGGGCAGCTCAATCATCATGTCCGGGGCGGGCACACCGACCAGTACCACGCGGCCGGCCAGGTCCCTGGCGTAGAACGCCTGCCTGTAGGTTTCCGGACGTCCGACGGCGTCGATGACGACGTCGGCGCCATGGCCGCCCGTCAGTGCGCGGATGGCTTCGACCGGGTCCTCGTCGCTGGAGTTGATGCCGTGCGTGGCACCGAGGGACTTGGCCATCTCGATCTTGTTGGCGTCAATATCCACGGCAATGATCGTGGTGGCGCCGGCCAGCTTCGCGCCGGCAATGGCGGCGATGCCCACGCCGCCGCAGCCGATGACGGCCACCGACTCGCCCCGCTTGACCTCGCCGGTGTTGATGGCGGCACCGATGCCGGCCATGACCCCGCATCCCAGCAGCCCGACGGCGGCCGCATCAGCGTCCTCGTCCACCTTGGTGCACTGCCCGGCGGCGACGAGGGTCTTCTCGGCGAAGGCGCCGATGCCGAGCGCCGTGGACAGTTCCGTGCCGTCCTCCAGCGTCATCTTCTGGGTGGCGTTGTGCGTGTTGAAGCAGTACTGCGGTTCGCCCTTGGCGCAGGCCCGGCATTCGCCACAGACGGCCCGCCAGTTCAGGATGACCCGGTCCCCTGGCGCAAGCACTGTGACGTCGGGACCGACGGCGCTGACCACGCCCGTCGCCTCGTGGCCAAGCAGGATGGGGAAATCGTCAGTGATAGCCCCCTGCTTGTAGTGGAGGTCCGTGTGGCATACCCCGCAGGTGAGGATGTCCACCAGCGCCTCGCCCGGACCCGGGTCCGGCACCAGAATCGTCGTGATCTTAACGGGGGCGTTCTTTTCCGTGGCGACTACCGCCTGTACCTTGTGCACCATTTTAATTGGTGATCCTTTCGTTGGTCGGCTGGAGGGCGCCGACTGGCTCGCATCGGTCATACCGTCCGGCCACGGGCGCGGCTCGTCGTTGAAAAGCTATTAGCAGGCTACCGTCCCGGACGGGGCAGTAGCCACATCGAATTGCGTAATGCACAACTCGGAGCGCATAGTGCGTATTGGAAATATGGCAGGCATCCCAGAAGGTGTCAACAGATGCTCAGCGGGCGCGCAGCGTGCAGATCTAACCAAGCGCTTACCGGGGCGAAACGCGGCCGCAACACGGCCGCAGGACACTGGAAGTGCCCGCAAGAGCAGGCACCAGCTCCAGTCCAGGAGGCGCCGCCATGCTGAAGGAAGCCAAAGCCCATGTGACCCGTATCCGCGCCCTCGACCAGCTGCATCGCGGCGATGAGATCGAGGCCCGCCTGAGCGTCGGCCCGAACTACGACGACGTGGTGATCCGCCGCGGCAGCGTCCAGGAGACGGCCCCCGGAATCGGCGTCGTCTGGATCATGGACCGCCACACCGGCATGCGCAAGGCGATCAACGCGGATGAATGCACGGTCTGGCGGGTCGCCTGAGGCCTCAGCCTCCCGCCACAGACTGGATGATGAGGACCTCCTGGCCCGGTGCCACGGAAGTCGTCAGGCCCTGCAGCCCCCGGATTTCATTCCCGTTGACGTATATATTCACGTAACGCCGAACGGATCCGGTCTCATCCCGTAACCGCCGCGACAACGCCGGATAGTCCCCGGTCACCGAGTCCAGAACCCACTCCACCGTCACCGCTGCCTCTGCGGGCGCAGTCAGGATGGACTGCCCGCCGGCGAGCGGTTGGAGGACGCTCGGGAGGACCACACTGATCGCGGGATCGGCCGGCACCGCGACGCCGTTCATGCTGTCACGACCGGGCCTGCACCAGCGCGGCGGAGACCACGGCGGCCCGCACGCACAGCACGTCCGGAAGGTGCGACGCTACTTCGGTGAAGTGTTCACCCTCGTCGGCGCTGGCGTAGACGCTGCCGCCCCGCGTCCCGAAGTAGATGCCGGCCGGCTCCGCGTCGTCGACGCTGGCAGCATCGCGCAGCACGGCGTTGTACTCGGCCTCCGGGAGTCCGGCGTCGAGCCGTTTCCAGCTGTCGCCGGCATCGTCAGTGCGGTGCACTGCCAGCTTCCCGTCCGGCGGAATACGCTCGCCGTCGGCCTTCAGCGGGATCACCCAGGCCGTGCCCGCCCGGCGTGGATGCGTCAGCATCACGAAGCCGAAGTCCGCCGGCAACCCCTCCGCGATCGACTCCCACGATTCTGCGTCGTTGTCGCTGCGATACACGCCGTGATGGTTCTGCGCGTAAAGGCGGCCGTCGACGGCGGAGTCGGCGGCGATCTTGTGGACGCACTGGCCGAACTCCGGATTTGGATCGGGCATGAAGTAGGCGGAAATCCCCTTATTGCGCGGCTGCCAGGAGGTCCCGCCGTCCAGCGACCGGTAGACCCCTCCGGTGCTCATGGCAACGTGGACCTTCTCGCCCGTGGAGTCCACGACGATCGAGTGCGCCGCGGCGCCGCCGTAGCCTGCGCCCCATTCAGTGCGGTGCGGATGGTCCCACAGGCCGCGGTTGAGTTCGAAGTGCTCGCCGCCGTCGGTCGATTTCCAGACGGAGATCGGCTCGCAACCGGCCCACACGACGCCCGGGCGGGAATCGGCGTCGGGGTAGATCTGCCAGATCCGTTCCAGGGCGGCGTCGGTGCCGTCAGGGAAGGTGATGGCGCCGTTCTCGGGTTCGCTCCAGGTGCCGCCAAGGTCATCCGAGTGGAATACTGTGGGACCCCAGTGCTCTGAGCGGACTCCCACAAGGATCCGGGTCCGGCCGTCGCGGGTGTCGACGCCGATGCTCGGCACCTCGCTCATCAGGAAATGGGGCCCGGACAAGGACCAGTCCCTGCGGTCCGGGCTGGTCGCCAGCCAGAGGCCCTTCTTGGTCCCGATCGCCAGGACATAACTCTCTGCAGTAGCCATGGCCCCATGCAACCATCCGCGCTGGAAGGCCGCAATGGTTTTCTTCCGGTGCCCACGGGATCGGGGGCGCCGGCGTCAGTCGACGAATTCGGACTGCGTCTCTATGAAATCCCAGTCCGCGGCCGTCAAGACAGCGGTGCCGCCAGCGGCCGGGGCATCGGATCGGGGGCCACCGGCGTCGGCGATCCCCTGCTGCACGGCCTCGGGCAACTCGGCGGTCCGGAGATTTTCCCGGAGCCATTCCTTGCTCGCCAAATCCAGATCCAGCCACCACATGTAGATCTCCAAGGGGGCCACCTCCTCCTGTGTTCTTCAACCGTAGGCCCCGGCTCCGGGCTGTTCAAGGGATGCGGCAGCAATCGCCGCCCGCACCGCCAGGCATGGCGGGAACTGAGGGTATGCCCCTGTTCAAGGACACAACCCCGGCGCCAGAATGAAATATGCCCGATGACTCCCTCACGGCCCCGTCGCCCCTGGTTGTGGGCGTGCTTCCCGGACAGCATCCCGAGGTGCTGCAGACAGCGGCGGCCCTTGCGAAGCGCCTCGCCGCACCGATGATTTGTGCCTTTGTGGACGAGGCCAGCTACCTCGTGGAGTGGGATCCGGCGCGGTCCGCCCACCGGCTATCGCGGCATCCGGACGCCGATGACGCCCGGTTCCGGGAAACATCCCAGCAACTGCGCTCAGTCATCGAGGCACGCTGCGCGGGACTGGGGATCGACTGGACGCTCCGCACCCTGGCGGGCGACCCGGCCCGGTCGATCGGCAGGCTGGCCGCGGACACCAACGCACTCATCATCGTGGTGGGTACCCCCGAACGCGGCCTCGGCCACCGCCTTTCCGCGGCACTCAACGGCTCTGTGGCGGCGTGGCTGAGCCACCACCAGGAGCATCCGATCCTGATTGTTCCGGCGGCGAGAAAGTAAAGCGAAAGTTGTTATTCGGAGTGCTGGCGTATCCCGCGACCCCCGACTAAGCTCGATGTGTGGGCGTGATGGACCGCCCCCCAAAGACCGCTCCGGAGTGCGTATCCCCCAATAACGCACTCCGGAGCTCTTTAATTTCCGCCAGGGATCGATGCGGGGCGAACTCACGCGGAACGCTTGAAACATACCCCTAGGGGGTATATGTTTGGGCTATGAGCGAGTTACCAGCCCCCGTCCCGGCGTCCCTGAACCAGGTCGCCCTGGACCCGGCCACCGCGGACCCGGCCGGTCACGAGCAGCACGGCTACACGTCGAACAAGGACGCCTACCTGCGCCGGCTCAAGCGGATCGAAGGGCAGGTACGCGGCATCGCCCGCATGGTCGACGAGGACAAGTACTGCATCGACATCCTCACCCAGGTCGCCGCCGTCACCAAAGCCCTGCATGCCGTGAGCCTGGGGCTCGTGGAAGAGCACATCGGCCACTGCGTTGTCGGCGCCGCCTCCGAACCCGATCCGGAACTGCGGGCGGAGGCCATCGATTTCAAAGTTAAGGAGGCCACCGATGCCATCGGACGGCTCCTGCGCTAAGACCTGCACTACCAACCACACCACCGGGCGGGGGAACCCCCCGGCCCAGCGACAAGGAGCACGCCATGGAGCCCGTTTCCACTACCGTCAACGTTTCCGGCATGACCTGCGGCCACTGCGTGTCCTCCGTCAGCGAAGAACTTGAGGCGCTCTCCGGCGTCGAGAAGGTCGACGTCGATCTCAACGCCGGCGGCATCTCCACCGTCACCATCACCTCCAGCGAAACACTCTCATCCTCCGAGATTGGCGAGGCAGTCGCCGAGGCCGGGTACCTCGTGGTGGCCAGCGAAGCCTAATGCCGCTCGCGCCGGAGCACGGCACGCGCCGGCAGACGTCACTTCGGCGGAGGGACCACTTCGACAGAGCAAACAGGCCAGCGAGGGAGAACAGGAAGGCGCCGTGAACAGCGAGCAGTTGTTGAGCCGGACCGGAAGCCGTGTCATTGACCTCGATATCGAGGGCATGACCTGCGCCTCCTGCGTCAACCGGGTCGAGCGCAAACTCGGAAAGCTCAACGGCGTCCAGGCCACCGTCAACCTGCCCCTCGAGTCCGCCCACGTCACCGTCCCGGCGGATGTCACCGACGAACAAATTACCGCCGCCGTCGCGGCCGCAGGCTACAAAGCTAAGGTCCGGTCCCCCGAGCACCCGGAGCCCGGCTCCGGCGAAGTCGCGGTTGGTGACCACCCGGCGTCGGACGCAGCAGCGAAGCTCCGCCCGCGGCTCATCGTGGCAGCCATGCTCACCGTCCCGGTGTTCGCGATCTCGATGATCCCGGCATTCCAGTTCCCGAACTGGGGCTGGGTGGCCGCTGCCCTGGCCCTGCCGGTGGTTACCTGGGCGGCGTGGCCGTTCCACCGGGCCGCGGCGGTCAACGCGCGGCACCTGGCCTCGACAATGGACACCCTGGTTTCAATCGGCGTGATCGCGGCCTACGCGTTCTCGGTGGGGCAGCTCCTGGCGGACCCGCGCATGACCGAGCACCCTGCGATGGAGGGCATGGGCTCCGGCGGCCTTTATTTCGAGGTCGCGTCCGTGGTCACCACCTTCCTGCTGCTGGGCCGCTACCTGGAGGCCGGCGCCAAACGCAAGGCCGGCGATGCCCTTGAGGCCCTGCTCAGCCTTGGCGCCAAAGATGCCTCGGTGCTGCGCGGCGGCCGCGAGCTGAAGATCCCCGCAGCAGAGTTGATGGTAGGGGACGTGATCGTTGTCCGTCCGGGCGAGAAGATCGCCACGGACGGCGTGGTCCTGGACGGCTCCTCGGCCGTGGACGCCTCGCTGGTGACCGGAGAATCCGTGCCGGTAGAGGTGGGGCCGGAAAGCCAGGTCACCGGTGCCACCATCAACACCTCCGGCCGCCTCCTGGTCCGCGCCACCCGTGTCGGCTCCGAAACCACCCTGGCCCAAATGGGTCGGCTGGTGTCCGCCGCGCAGACCGGAAAAGCACCCATCGCCCGGCTCGCAGACCGGATCAGCGCCGTCTTCGTGCCCGTCGTTCTGGTGGTCGCGGCCTTTACATTCGGGGCCTGGCTCGTTGCTGCCGGACCGGCACCCGGCTCCGACGCGGTCCGGGCCGCCTTCACCGCCGCGGTATCAGTGCTGGTCATCGCGTGCCCGTGCGCCCTGGGCCTGGCCACGCCGGTGGGGCTCTTGACCGGTACTGGCCGCGGCGCCCAGCTCGGCATCCTCATCAAGGGGCCGCAGGTCCTGGAGGACACCAGGACCGTGGACACGATCGTGCTGGACAAGACCGGGACCGTCACCACCGGCCGCCTCGCCGTGGACGGCATCGAGAGCTTCGGACCATACAGCGCAGCCGCGGTCCTGCGGCTCGCCGGGGGGGTGGAAAACTCTTCGGAGCACCCGATCGCCCGCGCCATCGCCGCTGCGGCGTTGGCCGCGGAAGCAGGGCACGACGCCGCCGGCCTGGCCGCCGTCGACGATTTCCGTTCCGCCCCCGGCGGCGGGGTCGTGGGAACCGTGGACGGCCGGCGAATAACAGCAGGGCGCACCGGCTGGCTACTGGAATGTGGCATCGCCCCGACCCCGGCACAGCGGGCGGCGCTGGCCGCTGCCGAGGACTCCGGCGCCACTGCCATCTGGGTCGCCGTGGACGGCGAAACCGCCGGGATCATCCGGCTCCGCGATACCCTCAAGCCGGGTTCCAGGGCCGCGGTCGACCGGCTCCGCCGGCTCGGGCTCAAGCCCATGCTCCTGACCGGGGACAACGCCGCGGTGGCCGCACAGGTGGCGGCCGCCGTCGGGATCCGCCCCGAGGACGTGATGGCAGGAGTTGGACCCGAAGGCAAGGTCGCGGCCGTGCGGACACTGCAGGCGGCCGGGGCCACGGTGGCCATGGCCGGCGACGGCGTCAACGACGCCGCGGCGCTGGCCCAGGCGGACCTGGGCGTAGCCATGGGCTCCGGGACGGATGTCGCCATCGAGGCTGCGGACCTGACGGTCATGGGGAACGATCTCGGACAAGTGGCGCAGTCGATCGAGCTCTCCCGCCGGACCCTGGCCACCATCAAGACCAATCTCTTCTGGGCCTTCTTCTACAACGCCGTAGGCATTCCCGTGGCTGCGCTGGGGCTCCTGAACCCGATGATCGCCGGGGCCGCCATGGCCGCGAGTTCGGTGTTGGTGGTAGCCAACTCGCTGCGGCTGCGCCGATTCGGCCGGTAGGCCGGCCGAATCGCTTCGTAGCGGCGCCTTCTCGCCTCCGCTTCCTGGGACAGGGCCTCAGGCCGCGCCAAAGCGTACGGCAGCCCTGGCCTTGGCCTTGGCGGCTTCCTCGCCGCGGTCCTTGGCCGGGGCGTGGGTCACCAGGGAGTCAAGCAGGTGCTGCGTGGCGTGGGCAATCTCATGCACAGCCCGGTTGAAGGCCTCTTCGTTGGCCTTGGACGGCCTGGTGCTGCCACTAATCTTGCGCACGTATTGCAGCGCGGCCGCCTCCACCTCTGCGGTGGTCGCGTGGGGCTCAAAATTGTGGAGGGTCCGGATGTTTCGGCACATATTTCCATGCTAGGGGCCTTCGCGTCCGGGAACGAGGCCTTCAGCGCGAAAAGCGGTATCGAGCGGAAGAAGCGGCATCCGGTCGCCAGGGCCGGGGCTGAGCTGCGTGGCGGGCTTACGGCACCGGCTCGCAGTCGTTGGCGTGGTCCAGCGCTGCCGCATCGGCGCCGGACGCGGCCGCGCGCAGTTCGTCCAGCCGGACCAGGACCACGCCGCCCACGATCAGGAGGCCGCCGAGCAGCTGGATAGTCCCCGGCAGTTCGCCGAGCAACAGCCAGGCCCAGATGACGGCGAACAGCACTTCGGTCAGCGACACGAAGGACGCCACCTTGGATCCCAGCGCCCGTGCGGCGACGATGCCGGACATGTAGGCCAGGACCGTGGCCAGGACGACGAGGCCGCCGAGGGAGACCCACCAGGGTGTGAGCCAGGGCCCCAGCCGGGTGTCGGCCGTACTGAAGGCCATCGGCACCAGCCCGGTGGCAGCCGCCAGCCACATCACCGCGGCTCCCATCATCAGTCCTCCGGAGGCGAGAACGATCGGGGGAAGAGTGTCGTTTTCCTTGGCGGTAATGAAGAAGTAGATGGCAAGGCAGACGGCGGCCGCGATCCCCCACAGCACGCCGATCACGTCGATCTGCACAGCACCCGTGAGGTCCAGGACGAGGACCAGCCCGCCGAGCGAGAGGAGCGCGCCGGCGATGGTCAGCGGCCTGGGACGCTTCCGGCTCGCGGCCCAGAGCCAGAGCACGATGAGGACGGGTGCCAGATACTCCAGCAGGAGGGCAACCCCTACCGAGAGCCGGGATACGGCGTTGAAGTAGAACAGCTGGCATGCGGCGACGCCGATGAGCCCGAAGAGCAGTACGGTCAGCCAGTTGTCCCTAAGCTGGTGCCAGCGTCCGCGCAGGGCCACGGCGGCGGGAACCGCCAGGATCAGCGCGGCGCAGGTAAGACGGGCCGTGACGGCGGCACCGGGCGTCCATCCCGTCTCCAGCAGTGCCTTGGCGAACGAGCCGGAGAGTCCAAAGAACGCCGAGGAGAACAAGGCAACGCCCAGGCCGGAGGCCATGAAGCCGGAAGCGCCGGTCCGCTTGGGGCCTTGCGTGGCTCCGGCCTGCTCGGCGCCCTGCGGAGCGCCGACCGGTTCGGAGGAAGACCGCTGGGCGGCAAGGTCTCGGACCGGGGCGGCGGCGGGGCGGTGCAGGGCAGACACGGGCTTCTCCTGTCAGGAGTAAAGTAGGGTTATGGTCATGACATTACGCCCGGCGAGGTAAGGAGTCAATATGGTTTTTGCCCCTGACACAGAAGTTGCCCTGCGCTCTGTGGTCAACCTCATCAACACCGCGGCCAACGGCGAGGAACACCTGGATACCACCAAGGACCTGGACGACTTCCTCCAGGCCGAGGGCTTCACCGGCTCCCGCACCCGCGACGAGGCCGAGCTGGCAAGCGTGCGGCGGCTGCGCGGCCAGCTCGCCGAACTCTGGCTGGCAGACGAGGCCACTGCGGCCCGGACGGTGAACCGCCTGCTCCGGGAGGCCCGGGCCCTGCCCCAACTGGTCAAGCACGATCCCTGGGACTGGCACCTGCACGCCACCACTCCGGAGGCCCCGCTGGCCGACCGGATGAGTACGGAGGCTGCCATGGCGATCGTCGACGTGATCCGCAGCAAGGAAATGGACCGCTTGCTGGTGTGCGCCGCGGACGACTGCGATGCCGTCGTGCTGGATCTGAGTCGCAACCGCTCAAAGCGCTACTGCGACACGGGAAACTGTGCCAACCGCGCCCACGTTGCGGCGTACCGGGCCCGGAAAGCTGGTTCCTGACGGCGGCGGCTGCCCGGCCTTCGGGGTTAGGCCCGGGGCCCGTCGTCCCGCGTATCGGCGGGGCCGCCGGCCTCGGGTCCGGGCTGCGCCGACGGGCCGCCGTGGCCGGAGGGCGTCGGCTTGGAGCTGAGGTTGACGCCGGAGCCCTTGCCCAGGTGCTCGGCGTTGTCCTTGTAGCTCATTGAGAGCATGGCGGCCACTACGAGGATCACAATGAAGGCGATCCCGGCGCCGATGAACGCCAGGTCGAAGCGGGGCGAGCGGGCGCTGCCGCCCGAGGCGAAGATCAGGACCCCAAAGAACATCACGACGGCCCAGAACGCGGAGAACATAAGCGTTCCCTTAACCGAGGTCCGCAGACTGCGGGGCGCTCCGGGTTTCTGCTGTGCCAAGGTGTTTCCTCCTGCAGCCCGCGCGAGGAAGCGTGGCTGTCTTGTTACTGCAATTGTTCTACGCCGGGTAGAACCTGTCGGTACTAGTTTACGGCCTTCGCGGAATCGCCCGGAGCATCATGCCGCAGGGTCAGGCCGGACAGCATCCACAGGACGCCGCTGATGATGGCCCCGCCCCCGGCAACGCCCAGGAGGGCGTGCGGGCCGAGGCCGATGAAGAACGGCAGCGCGATCGCAGTACCCAGCCCGACCACGCCGGAGACCATCCAGTCACGGGCCAGCACGGACCGGCCGCGGCTGATGATGCCCGCGCAGAGTTCGGCGGCGCCGGCCACGCCAAGGCCTATGGCCGCGACGATTCCGAAGACGAGGGAGGAGGGAATCAGGCCGGCGGCCGCGCCGGCTCCGGCCAAGGCGGCGCCGCCGGCGGAGAGGAACCTGCCGGCGCCCTCCCTGGGGCCGAATCCGGTCTTTGTCGCGGTCCAGATCAGTACCACCCCGGTGGCCAGCAGGTAGAGGCCGCCTGTCCGGCCCATGCCTTCCTCGGGCGGCGCGGCCCAGAACACGGTCACGGCGCCAAACACGAGCGCGACGGCGGCCCGGACAAGCACGGGCTTCCAAAGGTCGGCCGCGGCGCGGATGGCAGGGGTCGCGTCAGGGGCGGAGGGAAGAGTCACCCGTTTAGTTTAGTGCGCAGCCGTTGCCGCGTGCGCCGGGTGCAGTGCGCCGCGTGCAGGAGGTCGCGGCCGGACCCGGCTCAGCGTGCGCCGAGGACCATCCACCCGTCCGTCCGGGCCCGGAGGCCCAGCGTCAGCGCCCGCGCCGCCATGTACCCCAGCGAGAAGGCGGCCCAGAGCCAGAGCAATGCCGCGCCCCCACCGGTGCCTGAATAGCGCACGGCGAGCAGCAGCGGAACGTAGGCGGCGAGATTGACGACGCCGGCAAGGGCCAGATAGCGTGCGTCGCCGGCTCCGATGAGGACGCCGTCGAGGACGAAGACGTATCCTGCCAGGGGCTGCCCGGCGGCAAGCACCCAGAGAGCGAGCGTCAGCGCCGCACGGACGTCGGCGTCGGAGGTAAACAGGGCACCGGCCCACGGCGCCGCCGCGGCAAGGAGGATTCCGGTCAGAACGCCGAAGCCGAGTCCCCACCGCGTCATGGTGCGCGTCAGCGCGCGTGCCTCCCCGGGCCGGGCGGCACCGAGCTCCTTGCCAATCAAGGCCTGTGCCGCGATCGCGAGGGCGTCCAGGGCAAAGGCGCAGAAGGTGAAGATGGTCATGGCCAGCTGGTGCGCGGCGAGATTGACCGACCCCTGGGCAGTGACCACCACCACCGTGGCAAGAATGGCGATACGCAGGCTGAGGGTGCGCAGCATCAGCCAGGAGCCCACCCTGGTCATGGCGCGGATACCATGCCAGTCCGGCAGCAGGGATACTCCGTGGTTGCGGGCATTGCGCCGGACGATCAGCAGATAGACGGCCGCCATGGCCCACTGCGCGATGCTCGTGCCCACGGCCGAGCCGGTCACGGACCAGCCCAGGCCGTAGACGAGGACCAGGTTCAGCACGATATTAAGGGTGAATCCCGCGGCGGCAACCACCAGGGGCGTCCGGGTGTCCTGGAGTCCGCGCAGCACTCCAGTGCCCGCAAAGATCAGCAGCATCGCCACGAGGCCCGGCATGGACCCGCGCAGGTAGTCCACGGCAAACCCATGCACCTCGCCGCTGGCACCCATCAGGTCAAGGAGCGGTTCCGCGGCAAGGAACCCGGCGGCGGCCAGAACGATTCCCAGCAGGAGCGCCAGCCAGATGCCGTCGCGTCCGGCGCCCAGGGCCTTGGCCAGCTGGCCGTTGCCGATCGCCCGGGCCACCGCCGGCGTCGTGGAATACGCAAGGAATACCATGAGTCCGACCGCCGTATGAAGCACCGCCGATGCCAACCCGACGCCGGCCAGCTCGGCCACGCCGAGGTGGCCCACAATTGCCGAATCCGCGAGCAGAAACAGCGGTTCGGCGATCAGGGCACCAAAGGCCGGCACGGCCAGACGCAGGATCTCGCGGCGCTGTCCGATGGACGGCGCCAAGGCGGTGGACTGCGGAGCGGAAGAGGGCACGGCTTAACCCTAGCGGGGCCTGGGAAATGAGTCGCCCAGCCCCTGGCCGCACAACATTGGTTGACATTTCAACTAAATATTGCGACCATTGAACTTGAAAGTTCAAGCTTGCCGCTGATGTTTCCCGCCTGTGTTTCAGTCAGGCCGTCGCGGCACCCCGACTCCCTGAGAAGGCACATCATGAACCAGCCCGCACTGACCACCTCCGCCCGAACTATCCTGCGCGTCGTCATCGGCTTCCTGTTTGCGGCCCACGGCTGGCAGAAATTCAGCGAATTCACCATTGCCGGCACCCAGGCTGCCTTCACCCAGATGGGCGTCCCCGCCGCACAGGCGGTGGCCCCGGTGGTCGCCGCCCTGGAACTCGTCGGCGGCGTCGCCCTGATCCTGGGCGTGCTCACCCGCGTGTTCGCCGCCCTCCTCGCACTGGACATGCTCGGCGCCCTGGTCCTGGTCCACGCCTCCGCCGGCGTCTTCGTCGCCACCGGCGGCTATGAGCTCGTGCTGATCCTGGCAGCCGCAGCCGCGGCCGTGGCCCTCGTCGGGGCCGGCAGCGTCTCCGTGGACAAGGTGCTCTTCGCCCGCAGCGGCTCCAAGCTCCGCGTCCTGGCCTAGCCCCGGTCGTAGCGACACGCAGCAAAATGGGGCGGGGAGGTCACCTGGGGGTGGCCTTCCCGCCCTATCTCTTTTGGCGGCGGGTCCTCTATGTGATCGCGTGTGGCGTCCCTGTCAGCGATTGTGTCGCAGGCCGACGGCGCCTGCCGGGCCTGTCAGTAAACTTCCAGCATGAGCGAGAACGCGCCCAATTCCGTGACCCTGCGCTTCCTGGCGGCCCCAACCGACGTTGGCCACAGCGGTTCGGTCGACGCCGGCACCGTGCTGGAGTGGGTGGACAAGGCCGCTTATGCCGCCGCCGTCGGCTGGTCCAAGTCGTACTGCGTGACGGCCTACGTGGGAAACATCCACTTCGCGGATCCGGTCAACAGCGGCGACATGGTGGAGGTCGAGGCCACGATCGTGTACACCGGGCGGTCCTCGATGCATATCCGCACCGTGGTGTCCTCGAGCGATCCAAAGGGCGGGCCCGCCACCATGCGCAGCCAGTGCATCGTGATCTTCGTGGCGGTGGGCGCTGACGGCAAGCCCATTCCGGTACCCCAGTTTGAACCGGCCACGCCGGAAGAAATCGAACAGCGGGATGACGCGCTGGCCAGGATCAAGGTCCGCGAAGACATCGTCCAGGCCATGAGCGGACAAGAATATACCGACGCCGGCACGGCCGAGCGCGTGGTGCTGCGGTTTATGGCGGCGCCCACGGATGTGAACTGGGGCGGCAAGGTCCACGGCGGCATCGTCATGAAGTGGATCGACGAGGCCGCCTACGTCTGCGCCTCCCGCTACTGCGGGAAGGACACGGTGGCCGTGTTCTCCGGCGGCGTGCGGTTCTACCGGCCGCTGTTGATCGGCCACGTCGTGGAGGTGGAGGCCCGGCTGGTCTACACCGGCACCAAGGGCATGCACATCGCCGTCCATGTCCGGTCGGGAGATCCCAAGGGCCGCGAGCTGAATCTCACCACTTATTGCCTCACGGTCATGGTGGCCCGCGACGAGACCGGCACCTCGGTCCGTATCCCCCAGTGGGTGCCGGTGTCCGAGGAAGACATCCGGCTCCACGCCCATGCCCGCGAACTGCTGGAGATCCGCGGCCGGGCCCCCGGAAACCGGATGCCCAACCATCTGCTTGCGGCGGGCGAGGACCCGGCCCTAAGGCCAGGCCGGGGCTGATACTGGGGGCCGGGCTGGCACTAGTGGCCGGGCTGGGCCGGGATCAGGCGCGGTCTAGAAACCGCCACCGCCACCGGCGTCGGCCGCCATGTTGGCAAACCGCGAATAGTGGCCCTGGAAGGCCACAACGATGTCCTTCGTCGGCCCGTTACGGTGCTTGGCGATCAGGATGTCGGCCTCGCCGGCACGCGGGGACTCCTTGTCGTAGACGTCTTCACGGTGCAGCAGGATCACCATGTCGGCGTCCTGCTCAATGGAACCGGATTCACGGAGATCCGAGACCATGGGCCGCTTGTCCTGGCGCTGCTCCGAGCCACGGTTCAGCTGCGAGAGCGCGATCACCGGCACCTGGAGTTCCTTGGCCAGGAGCTTCAGGGCGCGGGAGAACTCGGAGACTTCCTGCTGCCGGGACTCCACCTTTTTGCCCGAACTCATGAGCTGCAGGTAGTCCAGGATCACCAGTTTGAGGTCATGCTGCTGCTTCAGACGCCGGCATTTGGCGCGGATTTCCATCAGCGACATGTTGGGGCTGTCATCGATGAACAGCGGGGCGTCGTTCATCCGGCCCATTGTGGTGGCGATCTTGGACCACTGCTCGTCCTTGATGGTGCCCTTGCGGAGGTCCTGCAGACCGATGGTGGCCTCGGCGGACAGCAGGCGCATGGCGATCTCGTTGCGGCCCATTTCCAAAGAAAACATGACGGTCGCGAGGTTGTTCTTGATGGCGGCCGAGCGGGCGAAGTCCAGCGCGAACGTGGACTTACCTACGGCCGGGCGCGCGGCGATGACGATCATCTGACCGGGGTGGAGGCCGTGGGTCAGTTCGTCGAGCTCATAGAAGCCGGTGGGGACGCCCACCATGCCCTCGCCGCGATGGCCCGAGGCCTCGATCTCATCCACCGTGGACTCCATGACGTCCTTGAGGACCACATAGTCTTCGGCGGTGCGGCGTTCCGCCACGGCGTAGACCTCTGCCTGGGCCTGGTTGACGAGGTCTTCGACCTCGCCGTCCTGGCCGTAGCCGAGCTGGACAATCTTGGTGCCGGCGTTGACAAGTCGGCGCAGGACCGCGCGTTCTCCCACGATTTCGGCGTAGTAGCCGGCGTTGGCGGCCGTGGGGACGGTCTGGATGAGTTCGTGCAGGTAGGCCGGCCCGCCGATCCTGTTGATCTCGCCGCGCTTGGTCAGCTCGTCCGAGACCGTCACGGCGTCCGCGGGTTCGCCCCGGCCGTAGAGGTCGATGATCGCCTCATAGATGGTTTCGTGCGCCGGGCGGTAGAAGTCCTGGCCGCGCAGAATCTCGACGACGTCGGCGATGGCGTCCTTGGACAGCATCATGCCGCCCAGGACGGACTGCTCCGCGGGAATGTCCTGCGGGGGTTTGCGGCTGCCTTCGGCTCCCCGCGTACCCTCGACTGAGTCCAGATGCGTAACTGACAAAACTGCCGTCCTCCATTGTGTGCCGCGGCGGATATCCGTTCGCCGCCGCGGCGCGTAAGCCCTGTGCCTTGTTGACAACTGACTTGTTGACCAACTGCCTTGATGCCCAGCGGCAGAAACCCGGCGCAAGCCGGCCGCTCCATTTGTATCAGTCGGCTCCGACAGTTCGAGCCGGTCCGCCGCTATCCACAGCGCTGGTGCTGCCGTGACCACCGGGGTTCCGGAACAGATTTCCTGCAGTGCACCGCCCGGCGACCGCAGGAATTCCGCTTCCAAGGACCGATATCCTGCAACGGTATCCCCCGATCCGGCAGGCACCAACCCGGCACTCACGCCGCCCTGTGGATAACCTGTGCACTAGTGCCCGGTGCTTGTGCACAGTCTGTGGGTAGGGCTGTGGATAGAAAAAAAGTTAAGCCTGAAATACCGTGTTGACCTGCGGAAACACTGGCTTCATCTTGTGGACGCAAAACAATTTCCGCCAAGCTTCATCCACAGCCTGCACCCTGTGGCTGGGGATACACCGCGGCGCCGAGGCCACATTTGCCGTCGGAAAGGCACATTTTGTGGCCGGTCTCACGTCGCCGGGCAAAGTTGACGCCCGCCGCGGGACACTGTAGCTGGCGTGCAGAACATGCTGTGGATAGACCGTAATCTGGCATAAGCTCTAAGCATGGGCGATGTACTGCTAGTCATGTTGCCTGCCCTCATTCTGGCGGCGGTGCTCTGGGCGGTGGCCACGGCCCTGAAGCCGCGGAATTCCGGTATCTCGGAGGCTGAGCGCTACCAGCAGGAGCTGGCGGTGAAATCCCAGGCCCACTACGCGGCGCAGGTCCAGGCCGCCGTCGCCGCCCGCGCCAAGATTGAAGCGACCACGCGCCCCAGCCAGAACTCCCAGCAGCAGTCGCAACAGGCGGACCATGCTCGCTCGGCCGTGCTGGCTCGGGCAGCGTCCGGCCTGGGCGGCTCCCGTCCCGGCCACGAGGACGCCCTGCTCGCCGTCGGACACCTCAATCCCCAGCTCGTGTTACAACTCCAGTCGCTGGCCCGCAGCGGGCACAAGTTCAAGGCCGCCCGGCTGCTGCGCCAATCCACCCAGTCAGACTTCAAGACCGCCAAGAATTACGTAGATCGGCTGTAGCACATGGATACCCTGCTCGTTCCCGTATTGATCCTGGTGCTCGTGGCAGCCGGCGTGATGCTGCTCATCCGGGCCTGGAACCACCGAGGCGAGCACCCCAGGCCCGTGGCGGCGCCGGAACCGGTGCCCGACGCCGCGGAGCTGGCCCGTGCAGCGGCCGGCAAGCTCAACCAGGAGCAGCACCGGCAGCTCTACGCCCTGATCGCGCAGGGACAGGCCATGGCCGCCATCAAGGTGTACCTGGAAGCCACAGGCGAGGGCCTCCGGGCGTCCCGCGACGCCGTCGCGGCCCTGGCGGCACACCCGCAGCCGTTCCGCGCCCCCGAGGCCGTCCAGGAACCCGTGCCGGACGAGGACGACACGCCGCAGCGCTTCCCGTACCGCTACCGCGCGATCGCCAGCAAGGGCGATGTCACCCGCGAAGTGAGCAGCAACATGCTCAATGATGAGATTTACGGGAGGATCCGCACCCTGGCCAAGAGTGGGGACACCGAGGCGGCGGCAACAGCCCTGACCCGCCACTCGGACATTTCCATGAAGCAGGCCCGGGAATTCATCGCCCTGCTCGACGACTGAGCCGGCCCCGGCCGCCCGGCAGGGTCCGGTCCTGGGCTAGAAGTCGAACAGGTCCCCCAGCCAGCCTTCCTTCTTCTTGGGACGGCGGCGGTCATCGTAACGTGGCTGGTCATAGCGCTGGCCGTCATAGCGCTGGCCGTCGCGGCGTTCGTCGTAGCGGCGCTCGTTCGGGCGCCGCTCGTTCGGGCGCCGCTCGTCCCGGCGCGGACCGAGGTTTTGCGGATCGAGGTTATAGAGCGGCGGCGGCAGGTGGCTGGGCATCGGCGGCGCGACGGGGGCAGCGGCAGCGGCAGGACCCATGGCTTCCGCCGCACGGTCGATGATTTTGTCGAGCTCGCCCCGGTCCAGCCACACCCCGCGGCATTGCGGACAGTAGTCGATCTCCACGCCGCTGCGTTCGCTCATGATCAGGTCAATAGAATCCACGGGACACTTCATGTCCCGGACAACGACCGGGCGGTGTGAAAAGTTCGGACGGTCCGGGCGGGGGCCGGCGCTACCGCGGGCCGGAGATGCCGGCGAGCAGCTGTTCAAAAGGCAGGGACTCCAGCGCGGCCGGCTTCTGCCGCGGTCCGGAGTCCTGCAGCAGGCGGACGAACTCCCCCGCCGCCCGGTCCACGCGAACCGAGAGCGGCGAGCCGCCGTCGTCGTTGTTTCCCCAGTCCTGCGGCCCGGCGAAGACCGCGGTGGCGGCGATCCGGGTACGCAGGTAGGTGAAAAGCGGCCGCATCGCGAAGTCCAGCACCATCTGATGCCGGTCCGTACCGGCGGTGGCACCGAGCAAGGCGGCCTTGCCCTCCAGCGCCTTGGGATCGAGGACGTCGATGAAGGACTTGAACAGTCCGCTGTAGGACGCGCTGAACACGGGGCTGACGGCGATGATGCCGTCAGAGGCTTCGACGCCGGCGATCACGTCAGCCAGCCTGGGCGCCGGGTAGCCGGTCACGAAGTTGTTGGCGATGTCCACGGCGAGGTCCCGCAGTTCCACGACGTCGATGTCGACGGCGTAGCCGGCCGCGGCCAGCTGCCGCTCGGCCGACGCCGCCAGCTGATCCGCCAGCAGGCGGCTCGAAGAGGGGACGCCAAGTCCGGCGGAAATAACGGTGATACGGCGGGTTTCCACGGAGTGCTCCTAAGTTGATTCAAGGTCAGCCACGCAATACATGCGTTTGCATCTACCTCTACAAAGGGCGGCGCCCGCGGATTTATTCCCGCCCGTCCGCCGGCTACCGAACTGACCCGCCGGGCCATCAACTGACAGACCTGCCGCCGTCTGCCAGACTGCCGTCATGGCTGAAAACAAGACCCAGGCCACCGGTGCTCCGGTGGAGGAGTTCCTCGCCGCCGTAGAGCATCCGGTCCGGCGCGCTGACGGCTACCGCCTGCTGGCGCTGATATCCGGGATCACGGGGGAACCGGCAGAAATGTGGGGGCCGACGATTGTGGGATTCGGCCGCTACCACTACAAGTACGCGAGCGGCAGGGAGGGGGACGCCCCGGCGGTCGGGTTCTCCCCCAGGAAGTCCAGCCTCTCGCTCTACGGCCTCACCTACGGGCCGGAGGCCTCCCAACTGCTTGGCAGGCTGGGCAAGCACAAGCTCGGTGCCGGCTGCCTGTACGTGAACAAGCTCGACGACGTCGACGAGGCGGTGCTGGCCGAGCTGGTCAGGCTCGGCTACCGGCACGTCACCACCGAGCTGCACTACGGCTAGGACCAGCCCGCGGAGCAGCACCGGGGTCCACTTCGCGCGACGGCCTCCTTGAGCTGCCGTCCGTGCCGCACTGGCCGGATGTGGAGTTAAAGCAGAAGGCCCCCGTCCCCGGGCCCCTGTGGGGGTCCGGTGGCGGGGGTCTTCGAGCAGTTCTAAACTGCGTGGCCGCAGGGGCCGGTAGTCGAAAAGACTACTTGCCTGCGACGACGTCGAGTTCGATCACAGCGGAAACGTCGTCGTGGAGACGGACGTTTGCCTGGTATGAACCGGTCGACTTGATGTGTGCCGGCAGTTCAACCTTGCGCTTGTCGATGCGGCCCAGGCCTGCGGCCTCAACAGCGTCGGCGACGTCGCCCTGCTTGACGGTGCCGAACAGGCGTCCGGTAGCGCCAGCCTTGACGATCAGCTTGACCGGCTTGGCGGAGAGTGCAGCTGCCTGCTTCTGAGCGTCTTCCAGGGAAGCGTGCTCGCGGGCAACGCGGGCAGCCTTGATGGACTCAACCTGCTTCTCGCCACCCTTGGACCAGGTCAGAGCGAAGTTGCGGGGCAGCAGGTAGTTACGTGCGTAACCGTCCTTGACCTCGACAACATCGCCAGCAGCACCGAGACCGGTTACTTCGTGGGTCAGAATGAGCTTTGCCATGTTAGTTAA
>JBKPJW010000150.1:0-20559 GCA_046730875.1 Actinomycetota bacterium
TGACCCCCTTGCCCCGCCGTGTAATCTTTATAGAACGAACGGTCGGTAAATTACTCTGCTGCCGGCCCCGCTTTCTTGGTGAAGGATGTTCTCATGGTCGAGGCTTTTCTTGTTGGCGGTGCCCGCACCCCCGTCGGCCGCTACGGCGGCGCCCTTTCCGCTGTCCGGCCCGATGACCTGGCCGCTCTGGTGGTCCGTGAAGCGGTGACCCGCGCCGGCGTCGACCCGGACAGCATCGAGGAGGTCATCCTCGGCAACGCCAACGGCGCTGGCGAAGAGAACCGCAACGTGGCCCGCATGGCCACCCTCCTTGCTGGTCTGCCGCTCCACATCCCGGGCATCACCGTGAACCGGCTCTGCGCCTCCGGCCTCAGCGCCATCATTCTGGCCAGCCAGATGATCAAGTCCGGCGCCGCGGACGTCGTGATAGCCGGCGGCGTCGAATCCATGAGCCGGGCGCCCTGGGTCCAGGAAAAGCCCCGGACCGCCTTCGCTAAACCGGGCGAAATCTTCGACACCTCGATTGGCTGGCGCTTCGTCAACCCGCAGTTCACCAAGGGCGGGCTCGCGCGGGACGGCAAGATGACCTATTCCATGCCGGAGACGGCGGAGGAAGTGGGCCGGGTTGACGGGATCTCCCGGGAGGACGCCGACGCTTTCGCGGTCCGCTCCCACGAGCGCGCCCTGGCTGCCATCGCCGCCGGCCGCTTCGCCGAGGAAATCGTCCCCGTGACCGTCAAGAGCCGCAAGGGCGAGACCGTGGTGGACACCGATGAGGGACCCCGCGCCGGGACAACCATGGACGTGCTCTCCGGGCTCCGGCCGGTGGTGGCTGGCGGCTCGGTGGTGACCGCAGGCAACTCCTCCACGCTCAACGACGGCGCCTCCGCCATCATTGTGGCCTCGGAGGCCGCCATCCAGAAGCTTGGCCTCACGCCGCGGGCCCGCATCATCGACGGCGCCTCTGCCGGCTGCGAGCCGGAAATCATGGGCATCGGCCCGGTCCCGGCCACTCAGAAGGTCCTCAAGCGCAGCGGCCTCAGCGTTGGTGACCTCGGCGCCGTCGAACTCAACGAAGCATTCGCGACCCAGTCTCTGGCGAGCATGCGCCGGCTCGGCCTGGACCCGGAGATTGTGAACCGCGACGGCGGTGCGATCTCCCTGGGCCACCCGCTAGGTTCGTCCGGTTCGCGGATCGCGATCACGCTGCTGGGCCGGATGGAACGCGAAGACGCGAAGATCGGCCTCGCCACCATGTGCATCGGCGTCGGCCAGGGTACCGCCATGCTGCTGGAGCGCGTGTAGTGGCGGCCCCGGAGCTCGACCCGGCCGACTTCAGCACGCTCCTGGTCGAACAGCGCGAGGACCGGATGGTGGTGCTCCTCAACCGCCCCGAGGTCCGCAACGCGATAGACCAGCAGATGGTCGACGAACTCCATGCCGTGTGTGCCCACCTTGAGCAGCACCCGAAAGTCCTCATCATCGCAGGCACCGGCGGGGTGTTCGCCTCGGGTGCGGACATCGGACAGCTGCGCGAGCGCCGTCGCGACGACGCCCTGCAGGGCATCAACTCCACCATTTTCGTCCGGATCGCCAAGCTGCCGATGCCCGTCATCGCGGCCCTGGACGGCTTCTGCCTCGGCGGCGGAGCCGAACTGGCGTACGCCGCGGACTTCCGGATCGGCACCCCGTCCGTCCGGATCGGCAATCCCGAAACCGGCCTCGGCATCCTGGCCGCGGCCGGTGCCAGCTGGCGGCTCAAGGAACTTGTCGGGGAACCTGTCGCCAAGGAAATGCTGCTCGCCGGCGCCGTGCTGGGCGCGGAACGCGCGCTCGCGGTCAACCTCATCACCGAAATCCATGAACCGGCCGGGCTGATGGCCGCCGCCAACACGCTGGCCGACAGGATCGCCCGGCAGGACCCGCTGGCCGTCCGGATTACCAAATCCGTGTTCCAGGCCCCGGCCGAGGCGCATCCCCTCATTGACCAGCTGGCGCAGGGGATCCTCTTCGAATCCCAGGCCAAGTTCGACCGCATGCAGGCTTTCCTGGATAAGAAGTCAGAGAAGAAGTCGGCCAAAGAAGCCGGGAAGAAGAAATAGACATGGGCAACACTGAACTCTCCGCCAACCTCCCCGCAGAATTGCCCGCGGCCGTCGGCGTTCTCGGCGGCGGACGCATGGGCGCAGGCATCGCCCACGCATTCCTGATCAAGGGAGCCAATGTCCTGGTCGTTGAGCGGGATGAGGCCTCCGCCGAGGCCGCCCGCGAACGGGTCGAGTCCGCCGCAGCCAAGAGCATTGAGCGCGGCGCCGTGGACGCCAACCTGGACGAGATGGCATCCCGGCTGGCCGTCACGGTGGACTACGACGACTTCGCCGGCCGGCAGCTGGTGGTCGAGGCCGTCCCCGAGGACTGGGACCTGAAGGTCACCGCGCTGCGGGGCATCGAGGAACGGCTTGCCGACGACGCCTACCTCGCGTCCAACACGTCGTCGCTGTCCGTCAACGGGCTGGGCCGCGAACTGAAGCGGCCGCAGAACTTCCTGGGCCTGCACTTCTTCAACCCGGTGCCGGCGTCGACCCTCATTGAGGTGGTCCTCGGCGAGCAGACTTCCGACGCCCTGGCCCGCGCCGCCCGCGGGTGGGTCGAGGCCCTCGGCAAGACCGCCGTGGTGGTCAACGACGCCCCCGGCTTCGCTTCCTCCCGGCTCGGCGTCGCGATCGCCCTCGAAGCGATGCGCATGGTGGAAGAGGGCGTGGCCAGCGCCGAAGACATCGACAACGCCATGGTCCTGGGCTACAAGCACCCAACGGGCCCGCTGCGGACCACCGACATCGTGGGCCTGGACGTGCGCCTCGGCATCGCCGAATACCTGGCGTCCACGCTGGGGGAGCGCTTCGCGCCGCCGCAGATCCTCCGCGACAAGGTGGCCCGCGGGGAACTGGGCCGCAAGTCCGGCAAGGGCTTCTTCGACTGGAACGCCTGACCGGCCGCCGCAGCGCCCCGACCATGGGGACAATCCACAGCGCAGGAGTCCCTCTAGGATGATCCTGTGAACAGCATTCATCCCATCACGCTCACCGGAAAATACGTCGTCCTGGAACCCCTGAGCCAGGCCCACCATGATGGCCTGGTGGACGCGGTGCGCGACGGCGAACTGTGGAAGCTCTGGTACACCGCCGTCCCCGCGCCGGAGGAGATGGCCGCGGAGATCGACCGGCGGCTCACGCTGCAGCAGCAGGGATCCATGCTGCCGTTCGCCACTCGACGGATAGATCCTGCCACCGGAGCGCCGGGGCCGGTCATCGGGATGACCACCTACATGAACATCGACCCCGTCACGCCGCGCGTCGAGATCGGCTCCACCTGGAACGCCGCCTCCACGCACGGCACCGGCTCCAACCCGGACTCCAAGCTCCTGCTGCTGCGCTACGCGTTTGAGACCCTCGGCTGCCCGGCGGTCGAATTCCGGACGCATTTGCTTAACCACCAGTCACGCGAGGCGATCGCCCGGCTGGGCGCCAAGCAGGACGGCGTCCTGCGCAGCCACATCCGCACCGGTGACGGCGCCCTGCGGGACACGGTGGTCTATTCCATCCTCGAGCACGAGTGGCCTATGGTCCGGAACGGCCTGGAGTTCAGGCTGGCCAACCGGTCCTAACGTGCCGAGCGGCCTTAACGCGCCGAGTAGGCCCTGGCCTTGTTAAGCGAGGCGAAGTACGCCTCGTAGCCCTTGGCGTTCGGGTGGAAGTTGTCGGGACTGGCCGGGGCCAGCGGGTCGAGGTTGATCCACGGGGCTGCAGAGTTGATACCGTGGCCGGCGAAAGCGGCCCTGACATCGACGTACTTCGCTCCCGTGGCCAAGGCGGCGGCGGCGATTGACCCGTTCAGGCCGTCAGCCAAAAGTGTGGCCTTGTAGATGAACTGGGACTTCGGATCTGTCTGACCGGGGGCCACCGGATCGTAGAGGTAGGGGTAGCCGGTCACCACGACTTTGGCGTTCGGCGCAGCAGCCTTCACGCTCTTAATCATCGCGGTCAGGTCACCGGCCAGTTTTGCGCTGGAGATCTGGGCCGCCGCGAAGGCAATGGCAGCATCGCACAGCGGAATCGCCGCGGCCTGCATCAAGGCAGCACTGCAGGAGGCGAAGATATCCCCAACCCGGAGGTTATTGCCGCCGGCAGTGATGGTCACTAGCTCGGTGGACTTGTTCAGCTTCTTCAGCTGGCTGTTCGCGACGTCCTGGGTCGTCTTGCCGCTGCAGGCCGCGTTGGTGACCAGCTTGATGGCCTTTTCATCAGCTGCGAGCTCGGAATAGGTATTCTCGCTGCGGTAACAGTCATCCAGGTACGGCCCCGCTCCCTGCCCGGCGGCGTAGGAGTCGCCCAGTGCGACGTACTTGGTCTTGTCCACGGCCTGCGCCGGCACCGTCGCCAGACCGACCGCCATTGCCAGGGTGGCGAGACCGGCAGCGAGGGCCGTTCGCCGGCGTCGAAGTTTCAGAGTTCCCATGGTGTTCCCCTCAGTTGCACGCTGGTTTCAGCGCCTGTGTCGCGAAAACGTGCCGCGATGAGGTGTCAGTCCCGACGCCAGGCGAGCTGAAAAGAGCCCGGAGGCTACCGGGTTCACCGCCACCCTATGCCCAAGCGTGAACCCAGACCATGGCAATAGTCCCGTTGTGGATATCTTTCGTGAGTCCTGCCGTGGATCGGCGCCGGTGCGTGTGCTTAGCTTTCAGGATGATTATTCCCGCCGAGCCCGGAGGCAATGCCACGCCATGGGGAAGACGGAGCGCCACGCCGGGTGCAATGGAGTGGGAGGGGGCGGTCAACGCCTGGCACGTGGCCGGGGACGTGTACCGGATGGGACGCCGCGAGTGGCTGACCGACGCCGGCTGGCGGCAGGCGCACGCCCATGGCATCCGAACGGTCATCGACCTGCGCAACGAAACCGAAATCCGGCGCCGGGAGACCGACCCGCAGGTCGGCGCGGCGGCCCTGGCCGGCTTCGACGTCGTACACGCCCCCACCGAAGACCCGACCAACACCGAATTCCGCGAACTCTGTGTGCCTTACCTGAACGACCCGGCGTCCTATGCCGCTAACGCCAGGCTGTTCCCGCACCTGCTGGCCGGGGTCTTCAAGGCGGTGGCCGCCGCGGAGGGCGGTGTGGTCATCCACTGCTCCGCCGGGCGGGACCGGAGCGGCATGATCGCCGCCATGCTCCAGGACCTCGCAGGGCACAGCGACGAGGCCATTGTGTGCGGCTACCAGCGCTCCATGCGGGGCATCAACGAGCACCACCGGCGCTCCGCCGTCCCCCATCCCCACGAACGCTTTCTGCCCGACGACGTTCTGCTGCCCCTGCTGGAATCGCGGGGTAAGAGCCTGCTGGAATTTGTCCGGTCCCTCAACACCGCGGACTACCTGTTCCGCCACGGTGTAACGTCCGGGGAGCTGGCCGCCATCCTGGCCAAACTCGGCAGGTAGGGTAGCCCGCAGGTTAGGGTAGCCCAGTGAAGACTCCGAAGTTCCAGCCGATGGTGCGGGCCGCCGCTGCCCTGGCGATCGCGCTTGCAGGCACCTTGTCCGCCGTCCCGGTGATGGCCGACGCCGGCACGCCGTCGCCTGCACCCGCTGCCGCGACGTCGTCTCCCGCCCCCGCCGAGCCGTTGTCCCCGTCGACCCCCGCCCCCGCCGAGCGGTTGTCGCCGTCGTCGACTCCGACGGCGGTGCCGTCCGGCTCTGCATCTGCCGACTCTTCTTCAGCTGATTCTTCTCCAGCGCTAGCCGAGACGCTGATCAGCGATGCCGGCCTCGCCGAGGCCGTGCAGCGGGACCTGGGCATGACCTTGGCGGAATTCAACGCCGCCGGTGCGCTGGCCCGGCAGGCCGCCGACGCCGCGCTCTCCCTGCGGACGCTTCCCGGGTACCTGGGGATCAGCCTCGCCGGCGGCAGGATCACGATCGAAGGCAGCGGCCCCGAACTCAAGGCCCGCGTGGCCGAACTGAATCAGTCAGGGCCGGCAAGCTTCGTGCTTGCCGCTCCTGCGGCCGTGTCCTCCGTCCGGTCGGCAGCCACCGCAGCCCCCTCGGCCGCCACAGCGGCGCCCGCAGCCAGGACCGCCGCCGTCCCTGCTGCCGCCGCCGCCGTCCCGTCGGCCGCGGAACTCCTTGCTTCCAGTACCCAGCAACTGTTCGAGGCCTATGTCCGCGAGGTCGGCGTCGCCGGGCTGCAGGCCGTCACGTACGCCAACGGCCGCTTCGTCATCCGCACCGGGGGCACCAACACCGCACAGTCCGTTCCCGCCACGAGCACCGTCACTGATGCCGAAACGGGCGCGCAGTCGGCGGCAGGGATAGCCGCGAAGGCCAAGGTGTCCGCTGCAGACTTTGTGGCCCGGTACGCCAACGTGGCGCTGGAAAAAGGATCGCGCATCGCCACGGAAGAGGATTTCTTTGGCGGTCAGGGTTACATCATCGACGGCCGCACCGTGTGCTCGGCCGGATTCGGAGCGTTCAGCTCTGCAGGCGATCCCCTCGTCCTGACGGCCGGACACTGTGCCGCGGACGGCGCCGCCAAGCAGACCGAGATTGAAGATCCCGCGAAGGCGCCGGCGGCCGGTTCCGGCAACCTGGGCTCGGGGCCGGCGGCCGGAACCCTGGGGACCTTCGGATTCAGCCAGTTCGGCGGTCCGGACAATTCCACAGTGGCGCCGGACGGCGGCAACGTCGGCACGGACATCGCCATCCTCCAGGGCATCAGGAAGGGCTTGGACCTCCAGCCCGCCGTCACCCGGTGGGACAACCCCGCCGACCCGGGGCCCACGTCGGTGAAGATCGTAGGTACCGTGGCACCGTTCCAGGGTCAGCCCGTGTGCCGGTCCGGCCGGAGCCTCGGCTGGTCCTGCGGGACCGTGGACTCCGTGGGAACATGGGTCATCGCCGGACCGAACTCCCTGCCGCCGGACTACGACAACGACCTCCGTGCGCTGAACGGCTTCGATTCCACCACCGTCAAGTCCAGCCCCGGAGACTCCGGCGGCCCGTGGATCAGCGGAAACTTCGCGGTTGGCACCCACACCGGGGCCGAAGACGGCGACGGCGACGTGCAGACCCGGGCCATCGCGACTTCGCTCGAGGACGCCACCGGCCGGATCCCCGGCGGCGTCCAGCTGCAGCTGTTCCTGGCCAAGCCGACGCTCGCGGCGGCCGCCAACGGAACTGTCACAGCGGGGGAGCCAATCAAGGGGCACGTGGATGCCGGGTCGGCGTCCGGAGTGGCTCCGAATTCCAAGGTCCGCATCACGGTCCCGGGCCAAGAATCGGGCCGGGAATCGGCCCAGCCCGTGGAAGTGCCGGTTGATACCTTGGGTAACTGGCAGTTCTCCGCGCCGTCGTCGGCCGGGCAGTTCAAATTCTCGGCTGAAACCGTCAACGGCTTCAGCCGCTCCGGAGCGGTCTCCCTGTCCGTTGACGTGTCCCGGCTCGCAGCTCCTGCCATCACTTCTCCCGTGGCCGGCCCGGCGCTCACAAGCATCCGAACGATCGAGGGCACCGGGGAAGCCGGCCGCACGGTACGGCTCTCCGGGGACCTTAGCGGCAGCGGGCTGGTCGCCGCGGACGGACGCTGGAGCATCGACGTCGCCGATCAGCCGGTCTTCGGAAAAATTTCGGTCACGGCGGTGCTGACGGCTGCCGGACAGGCGGATAGTCCCTCGGTGACCCGCAGTTACGTCGTCACTCCGCCGGTTCCGACCGTGTCGAACATCCGAGACGGCAAACACCTCCGCCAGGACGACCTGCCCGCGGACATCTCCGGCACAGCCGTTGATGGTGCCAGGGTGCGCGTGACCGTGGACGGCGTAGCCGTTGGATCGACGCAGGCCGGCTCAAACGGTGCCGGGGCGCGGGCCGCGCTGCAGCCGCGGACTCCGCAAGACCTGGCCGGCGGCGCCCCATGGAGTGTCGCTTTCCCCGCGGGACTGGCCGTCGGGGAACACACGCTGACGGTTACCCAGGCCATTGACGGGGTCGCCTCGCTTCCCGCCGCCGTCGCATTCACCATCGAGCCCGCTGCTGTTTCCGCGGGCACTCCGGACCAGACGCCTAAACCCAGCCAGCCTGCACCCAGCCAGCCTGCAACGCCCGCTGAGCCGGCCGACCCTGCGCAGGCTCCCGTCCAGCCGGCGGACTCCTCCGTTCCGGCGGGGGGCCCGGCGTCGAACAGCACGTCGAACAGCGCGTCGGACGGCACGCCGTCGGACGGCACGGCTGCAGACCCGGCGTCGGACAGCTCATCAGGCAGCGCGGACCATCTGGCCAGCACGGGTGCCAGCGGGCTGTTGCCCGCCGCCGGTGTCGGCGCCGGTGCCCTGCTGCTCGGCGCAGCTTTCGTGGCCTTCGGACGGCGTCGGGCGACCCGCTAGCCCGCGGCCCCCAATCCCGCTAGCCGTCGGACTCCAAGCCCGCTAGCCCCCGGCCTCCGGTCCCGCTCGCCGTCGACTCCAAGCCCGCTCGCCGGAAACCTGCGGGGTCGCCGTAACGGTACGGCGACCCCGCAGGCTTGGGGCGAACCCGCGGAGTTCGCGGGGCAGAAGTGTGAGCCGGGGCTACTGGAAATCGGCCAGCCAGAGATCAGGGCCGAAGACCTCGTACTGAATGTCCTTGGCAGGCACGCCACCGGCAATCAGGGCGCTTCGAACGGACTTCAGGAACGGCAGGGGACCGCAGAGGTAGTATTCGGCGTCTTCGGGGAGCTCCACCTGGCTGACATCCATGAAACCGGAGAACGCGGAACCGGACGACTCTCCGGCGTCCGAAGGAGTCAGGAACCAGGTTTTCAGGGTCCCGTCCGCCAGTTTCGCGAGATCCTCTTCGACCTGCGCGCGGAGCGGGAAGGATGCCTCGCTGTCATCGGCGTGCAGGAGTATCACCTGGCGTTGGGAACCGGACTGGACCAGGTGGGAGAGCATGCCGGCCATGGGAGTGATGCCGATTCCGGCGCTGGCCATGACCAGGGGCCGGTCCGTGTATTCCAGAACTACGTCGCCGAAGGGTGCCGAGAGCACCACCTCGTCGCCCACCTGGACGTCGTTGTGGAGCAGCGTGGACATCTCGCCGTCGGGCGTCCCGAGCCCGCGGACCCGCTTCACGGCGAACTGCCGGTGCTGCCCGTCGTCGGCCTTGGTCAGGCTGTATTGCCGGGGCTGCTGCACGCCGTCAGGCATGGTCATTTTGATGGTGACGTACTGCCCCGGCAGGGACGGCTTGACGTCGCGCTCGTCGGTGCGTTCGACGACGAAGGAGACGACATCGTCCGTCTCCTGGATCCGCTGCACCACCCTCCACGTCCGCCAAATGGTCTCGGGCGCGAGGTGGACGGCGTTGTACAGCCCGCGTTCCTTGTTGATGAGCAGGTTCGCCATCAGCCAGTAGACCTCGTCCCAGGCCGCGGCGACCTCGGGAGTGACGGCGTCCCCGAGGACATCCACGATCGCCCACATGAGGTGGTCGTGCACAACCTGGTACTGGTCCGGGCTAAGTCCGAGCGAGACGTGTTTGTGGGCCACCCTGGAGAGCAGATGGTCCGGCACCTGATCCGGTTTCTCCACGAGCATGGTGGCGAAGGCCGCGATGGATCCGGCGAGGGCCTGCTGCTGGCGGCCGTCCGCCTGGTTCCCGCGGTTGAAGAGGCCGTCCAGGAGGTCCGGCCGTGCCTCGAACATGTGTTTGTAGAAGCGCTTGGCGATCTCCTCGATGTGCTCGCCGACCACGGGAAGCGTTGCTTCGATGACAGGACGAGAGGTGTCTGAGAGCATGGTGGATCCTTCCGGTGCGACCGGTGTTACCCGGCGGTGCCGGGCGACTCAGCACTTCCAAGCTAACAGTCCGGGTACCGGGCGCTCCGGGTCCAACGGCTCTAATCACCGCGGGAGATCGGTGTAGGCGGGGGCAGCCCGGTCCCGCTCCAGCCCGGGCTCGCCGGAAGCCTGCGGGCTCGCCGGAACGTTCCGGCGACCCCGCACGTCTCCGGCGAGCCCGAGAGCCCGGCGCGGAACAGCGAACGTCTCCGGCGAGCCCGAGAGCCCGGCGCGGAGCCGCGAACGTCGAGCTGCGGCTTCGGCGGTCAGGCCTTGCGATCCATTAGCAGGTTGGTGATCCGCAGCGTGCAGAGCCGCTGGCCGGCGTCGTTGGTGATCAGCACCTCGTGGGTGGTCAGGGTGCCGCCCAGGTGGATGGGGGTCGCCGTGATCGTGATCAGCCCTTCGCGGGCGGATCTGTGGTGCGTGGCCGAGACGTCTACGCCTACCGCCGTCTTGCCCAGGGTGCTGGCGTGGATGACGGCGGCCCAGGAGCCCACGGCCTCGCCGACTGCCAGCGAGGCGCCGCCGTGCAGCAGCCCGAACGACTGCCGGTTGCCTTCCACCGGCATGGTTGCCACCACACGGTCCACGGACTCCTCGACGATCTTGACGCCCATCTTCTCGTCGAGTTCGCCGAGGGTGATCTTCCACAGCTCGGTGCTGCCGGTCTCGGTGGTCATAGCGTCTCCTTTGTTGCCAGCCGGCAGTTGACCGGCCGCTCGGTGCCGCCGCGGCTAGTGTGCGGCTGGCCTCATTCATGTACTCTAGAACATATTACCGAACGGACGGTCAGTAATGTTCCGGCCGTGTTGATCTTGCCCCGCGATGGAAGGACCCGTCAACGATGACCACCACAGCCGCCTCCACGATAGACACCGTAGAGATCGTTCCCAGCTTCATCCGGGGTTCCTGGTGGACCCCCGACGCCGCACCCGGCGCCGCGCCGGTCCTCGACGCCAGCACCGGCGAACTCCTGGCCAAGGTGAGCACCGAGGGACTCGATTTCGCCGCCGTCGTGGATTACGGCCGCACCACCGGTCAGGCGGGGCTTGGCACGCTGACCTTCCACCAGCGCGCGCTCAAGCTCAAGGAACTGGCGCAGTACCTCAACGGCCGCCGCGAGGAGTTCTATGAAGTCTCGGCGCAGACCGGTGCCACCAAGGTCGACTCGATGATCGACATTGACGGCGGCATCGGTGTGCTCTTCACCTTCGGTTCCAAGGGCCGCCGCGAACTGCCCAACTCCCAGGTGGTGGTGGATGGGCCCATGGAGGTGCTGTCCCGGGACGGTTCGTTCGCCGGCGAGCATATCTACACCCGCATTCCCGGCGTCGCGGTGCAGATCAACGCCTTCAACTTCCCGGTGTGGGGCATGCTGGAGAAGCTCGCCCCGGCTTTCCTCGCCGGCGTACCCACCATCGTCAAGCCGGCCACGCCCACGGGGTATGTCGCCGCGGCCGTGGTCAAGGCGATCGACGAATCCGGCATCCTGCCCAAGGGCTCGCTGCAGCTCATCTCCGGCTCGGCCCGCACCCTGCTGGACCACCTGGATTACCGCGACCTCGTGGCCTTCACCGGCTCGGCCTCCACCGCCAATACGCTGAAATCCCACGCCAACGTGGTTAAGGGCGGCGTCCGCTTCACTTCCGAGACGGACTCCCTCAATGCCGCGATTCTGGGCCCGGATGCCGTCAAGGGCACCCCGGAATTCGATGCCTTCATCAAGTCCCTCGTCACCGAGATGACCGCCAAGGCCGGCCAGAAGTGCACGTCCATCCGCCGCGCGATCGTGCCGCAGGACCTGGTGTCCGACGTCGTCGCCGCCGTGGGGGACCGGATCCGCGAACGCGTCGTGCTCGGTGACCCCCGCGCGGAGGGTGTGACGATGGGCGCCCTGGCCTCCCTCGAGCAGCTCGCCGACGTGCGCGCCGCCGTCCAGTCCATGCTCGACGCCGGCGGCGAGCTCGCCTATGGCACGCTCGACTCGCCGAAGGTCACCAGCGCGGACGGAAGCATCGGCGTCGTCGACGGCGGCGCCTTCATGTCCCCGATCCTGCTGAGCTGGGCCAACCCGGAAACGGAAGAGGTCCACTCGCTCGAGGCCTTCGGCCCGGTGTCGTCGGTGATCGGCTACACGGACCTGGCCGACGCCGTCCGCCTCGCCGCCCGCGGCGGCGGCTCGCTGGTCGCCTCGGTCTGCACCAACGATCCCGCCGTGGCGCAGGAGCTGGTCACCGGGATCGCGGCCCACCACGGCCGCGTGCTCATGCTCAACCGCGAGGACGCCCGCAGCTCGACCGGCCACGGTTCCCCGGTCCCGCACCTGGTCCACGGCGGACCGGGCCGCGCCGGCGGCGGCGAAGAGCTGGGCGGCATCCGCTCGGTGATGCACCACATGCAGCGCACCGCCATCCAGGGTTCGCCCAACATGCTGACCGCCGTCACCGGCGTCTGGCACACCGGCGCGGACCGCAACTTTACGCTCGAGACCGAGGGCCAGCACCCGTTCCGGAAGTCCCTGGCCACGCTGCACATCGGCGACGCCATCCGATCCGGGCTGCGCGAAGTCTCGCTGGAGGAAATCACCAAGTTCGCGAACTCCACCGGCGACACCTTCTATGCCCACACCAACCAGGAAGCCGCGGCGGCCAACCCGTTCTTCCCGGGCATCGTGGCGCACGGCTACCTCCTGCTCAGCTGGGCCGCCGGCCTGTTCGTGGAGCCCGCACCGGGCCCCGTCCTGGCCAACTACGGCCTGGAGAACCTGCGCTTCATCACCCCCGTGGCTGCCGGCGACTCCATCCGGGTCACGCTGACAGCCAAGAAGATCACGCCCCGCGAGACCGACGAATACGGCGAGGTGGCCTGGGACGCCGTCCTGACCAACCAGAACGATGAAATCGTGGCCACGTACGACGTCCTGACCCTGGTCGAGAAGTAGCCCCCTCCACCCAACGCCCCCTCCCGAACGCTCCCTCCGCCGAACGCTCCCTCCCGTTGCGCTATCACTTATGGCTGCCAAAAGGCCGAATTGGCAACCACGAGTGATAGCGCAACTAAGGAGCGGCAGGGGAGCATCGCCTGTTCAGGGGGTGCAATTCGGAGGTTCTTTCCATCCCGCTCCGGCGTAAAATCTTGCTCGTAGGAGGTGGCGAAATGACCCTAGTACTCAACAAAGCCACAACAGTCCTCCCAGTCGATGATGCAGAACGCGCCCGGCGTTTCTACGCCGAGACACTCGGCCTCCCGCACCGGGGAGTGGCAGATGACGGAAGTGAACTATTTGGCAGCGGCGACGGCCCTCTGCTGCAGCTGATGCCGGTCAAGGATGGAAAGCATTCAGAGCACACCACCCTGAGTTTCGAAGTCAGCGAGATCGAACGCACAGTCCAGGAGATGGAAGCCAAGGGCGTCGAATTCCAGGACTACGATCGCCCGGATCTCAAGACCGAAAATCACATCTGTACTACGGATTCCGAGAAGTGCGCCTGGTTCCTGGACTCCGAGCACAATATTCTCTGCGTGCACGAGAACATCACCACGGCAGCTGATTACCAGCTCTAAGGTCCGGTCCCGCCTTTGATGTAGGCGGACAGACGCGGCGAGCAGATGACGGCGCTCCGGCTCAGCGGGGCGCCTTTCTTTTCCCTGGCGTCTTTACTTGGCGGCAGCCGGGCGGGGGCACATTGACGCGGACACGCCGGTGTTCGCCGGCGAAACGATGGAAGCGGCCGTCAAAGTTCCCCCGGGCCGCCCGGTCAGCTTGGGCCGGGCGCTCAGCTTGGGCCGCCCGGGCCGGCCGGGGTGTCCCGCCGGGACCATGGCGACACGGGGCGGGGCTGGAGTACGCCGTCGACCCTCACGTCCACTCTCTCGTTGAAGAAACTGATGAGGCCGTGGATCTGGGCGGCGTCGCGGAACGTTCGGTCATAGCTCCACGCGATGTTCCTGCCTTGCTCGGACTCCGGGTAGCTCCAGTAGCTGGCCAAGCCCTTGTAAGGGCAAACGGTCAGTTTGGGGCTCTTCTCCATCAGATCCAGCCGCACATCCGACTTCGGGATGTAGTACCGCACGGGAAGCAGCGTTTCGTAGAGCAGCTGCGCACCGTGCGTCTGGGCGAGCGTCACGCCGTCGAGCGCCACATTCACTTCCTTGGACGACGCGCGGATATCTACACGGTGGAACGGATCACGGGGGTGGCCGATGATCTCCTCGTCGTCCTCGAGCCAGTCGAAGGCGGAGAAGTCCAGTACCACGTAGCCGGCCAGGTCCGGGTCCTCGGGCCGGAAGGCTGCCCGGGGAACCGTTGCGGCCGCCGTCACGACGTCGAGTTCCTCGCCGGCACAGGTGTGCTTGCCAAACTTCGTGCCGGGGTCGAGCGACGTCCGGGGCTCGCCTTGCCGAACGGCGAAGGCCTGCTCCTCGACGGCGGGCGCCGGCAGAGCCGGTGGGGCGAGCTCCGCCAAGAGTTCCTGCTCCGGCACGGCAAAAATGGGAGTGACCCGCCGCGGTTCCCACACCAGCCAGGCCTGCACCGTGTCGACGACGACGTTTCCGTCAAAACTTGCACGGACCCTCTTGGCAGTGGGTTCGTAACGCAGTTGGGGAAAAGTGCCCGTGAGCACCTTCGACATTCTGGTTGCCATCCTCACAGCGTGACCCTCAGCCCCCGGCACCGTCAATGAGGCGCGGCGCCGTCAGTGAGGCGCGGCGCCGTCAGTGAGGCCCGGCGCCGTCAATGAGACCCCGTGCCGTCAATGAGGCTCGGGCAGGTGAGGACGTAAAGGCCTAGCTGGGGACGCGGAGGCCGTGGAAGGCCATGGTGATGACGTCGTCGGCCAGTTTCGCCGGGGACAGCGAGCCGCCGGGCTTGTACCACTCCACGATCGAGTTGATAGTGCCGAACAGCAGGCGGGTCACGGTGCGGGGGTCGATATCCTGGCGCAACGAGCCTTCCTCCCGGGCCTCGGAAATCAGGGCGGCGACCTTGTGGTCGAAGGTGCGCCGGCGTTCCAGCGCGTTCCGCTCGATTTCGGTGTTGCCGCGCAGCCGCAGCAGCAGCGTGACGAACGGCAGGCGGTCCACCAGAACCGAGATCGTCTCGCGCACCACGAACTCCAGCCGGGCCTCGGCCGATCCGGTCTGCGCCTCGGGCAGGTCCAGGATGGCCTCGAGGCCGCCGAGGGCGTGGTCCAGCGCGAGCTTGAGGAGGTCGCCCTTGGACGGCACATGGTGATAGATCGCGGACTTGGAGATGCCCAGGTTCTCGGCGAGGATGCCCATCGAGGTGGCGTCGTAGCCGTGGCGGTTGAAGACGTCGACGGCGATCAGCAGGACCGACTGCTGGTCATAGCCGGGCCGGCCGCGCTTGGTGGTGGTTGCTGAAGTGGGCATACTCGCTAGTTTCTCATGAACGGTCGGTCAGTCCGGCCAGCCTGACCTCGTAAGACAGGCCGGCCGGGCTGGCCGGGCGGGCCGGGTCAGCCCTTGGGGCGCATGTCGTAGATCCGCCGCAGCTTGCCGTTGGAACGCTCAAGCGAGCCGGGCTCGACGACGTCGACCGTGCAGGAAGAGCCGACGTGGATCTTGATCTGCTGCTGCAGGACCTTCGCGGCGGCCGCGCTGCCCTCGGCGGTGACGGCGTCGCGGCGCTCGATCTTGACGGTCAGCTGGTCCATGCGCTGGCCCTCGGGCCGGGTGAGTTCCAGCTGGAAGTGCGGGCTGAGCTCGGGGATGCGCAGGGCGATTTCCTCGATCTGTGACGGGAACAGGTTCACGCCGCGCAGGATGATCATGTCGTCGCTGCGGCCGGTGATGCGGCCCATCCGGCGGTGCGCCGGACGCGCGGTGCCGGGCAGTAGCCGGGTGAGATCCTTGGTGCGGTACCGGATGATCGGCAGCGCCTCCTTGGTGAGGGAGGTGAAGACCAGCTCGCCCGGTTCGCCGTCGCCGAGCACCACCGTGGGGTCGAAGGCGTCGATGATCTCGGGCCGGAAGTGGTCCTCCCAGATGTGGCTGCCGTCCTGCGTTTCCACGGCTTCGCCGGCGACGCCGGGGCCCATGACCTCGGAGAGGCCGTATATGTCGCAGGCCTTCAGGTTCATGGTGGTCTCGAGCTCGTGCCGCATTTCCTCGGTCCACGGCTCGGCGCCCAGCACCGCGTACTTCAGCGAGGTGGAGGCCGGGTCGATGCCCTGCTTCATCATCGCGTCGGCAATGGTCAGCAGGTAGGTGGGGGTGGCCAGGATGGCGTCGGGCTTGAAGTCCTGGATGAGCGTGATCTGGCGTTCGGTCTGGCCGCCGGAGATCGGGATGACCGTGCAGCCAAGGGCTTCGGCGCCGGCGTGGGCTCCCATACCGCCCGTGAACAGGCCGTAGCCGTAGGCGTTGTGCACCTTCATACCCGGCCGGACGCCGGAGGCGCGCAGCGAACGGGCCACGAGCTTGGCCCAGTCGGCGAGGTCCTTCTTGGTGTAGCCCACCACGGTGGCGCGGCCGGTGGTGCCGGAGCTCGCGTGGATGCGTGCGACCTCGTGCTGCGGCACGGCGAACATGCCGAACGGGTACTCCAGCCGGAGGTCCTCCTTGGTGGTGAAGGGGAACTTGCCGAGGTCCGAGAGCTCGCGCAAGTCTGTCGGGTGGACGCCGGCGTCGTCGAACTTGCGCTTGTACAGGGGAACACGGTCGTAGGCGTAGGCCACGGTGTGCTGCAGGCGGCTGAGCTGAAGCGCCTCAAGCTCGTCCCGGGAGATGGTTTCCTCGCGGTCCAGGACAGCGTCGGTGGTGGCGGGGACGGTTTCTTGGCTCATCTGTGGTTCCCTGTTTCTATTTCTTGGAGATGGTGCGGCTGCGGCCGCGGAACTCGGCGACGAGTTCCCACGCTGCGGCGTCGGCGGAGGAGTCGGTGGGGAGTTCGCCCGGCACCGTGGCGGCGGGAGTGGTGCCGGCAGGGGAGAGGGTGCCCGGGTCTGCGGCGTAGATCTGGATGTCGTAGAGGCCGCTGCGTCCGGTGCTGGCGCGGCGGTTGGCGACGGCGGTCAGGACCTGCCCCCGGAAGGCCGGCTTGAGGAAGTTGATGTCGACGCCGGCAGCCACGGTGATGTTTCCCTCGTCGGCAGGACCCGGGTTCGCCGGGTTGCAGGCCAGCGCGAAGGCGGTGTCGCCAAAGGCGAAGATCATTCCGCCGTGGGCCATGCCGAAGCCGTTCAGCATTTCCTGCCGGAGCGTCATGCGGATCGTGGCATGTCCCTCGTCCAGCGCCAGCACCTCGATGCCCATCCATTCCGAGGCGTAATCGTCTTTCAGGATGGGGTGGGTGCCACCGGAAACTGTCAGTTCAGCCATGCGTCATTGCCTCCAGCTTTATTTACCGAATGTTCATTAGGTAATCCCATTTGGGGGTCTTCTGTCAAGAGCAGGCAGGCCCAAGAGGGGTGGGGCGGAGCCTGCACGCCCCGGCAGCAGGGGCGGGAAATCGGCGGGAGAAGCCGAAACCCGAAGGGAAGCCGCTACGAGTCCAAGAGAAAGTAGGCTGTGAGGGAAGCAGCACCACTTCACAGCAAAGGGCGAACCATGGCCAAGGGAATTTACGTCAGTGCGACCACTCCGGGATCCGGAAAGTCGCTCATCGCGCTGGGGCTGGCGGACACCCTGCACCGGCACGCGGACCGCATCGGCTTCTTCAAACCGGTGGTCCACGGCAACGACGCCGCGGCGGACCCCATGGTGGCCCTGATGAAGGCCAGGTTCGACCTCGACGACCAGCGCTGCCGCGGCGGCTTGACGTTTGCCGAGGTCAGGGCGCTGCTGGCCGAGGGGAACCGGGCGGAGATCGACTCCCGGTGCGTGGAGATCTACGCCGAGATGTCCCGCCACTGCGACGTGGTGATCGTGGAGGGAACGGACCTCACCGGCCAGGACTCCGCCGTCGAGTTCGACCTCAACGCACGCCTCGCGAACAACCTGGCGGCCCCCATCGTGGCCGTAGTGGGCGCGAAGGGGCTGACGGTCGCGGAGGCGGCCGACGCCGTCGAGGTTGCCCGCAAGGAACTGACGGCGGAACGCTGCAGCCTCCTGGCGATCATGGTGAACCGTGCCGACCCGGAGGACGTGGACGGGATCGCCGCGGCCGTGAAGCCCGGCGCGTCCGGCCGCCCCGTGTACGTCTTCCCGGAGCTGGAGGACATCGCCCGGCCCACCACCGGCGAGGTGGCCTCGGCCCTCGGGATCCGGCAGGTGGCCGGCCGGCAGGACATGGAACGCGACGTGCACGCCATCAAGGTGGCGGCCATGAACGTGGCGAACTTCCTGCACGTGCTCGACGACGGCGCCCTGGTGATCGTTCCGGGTGACCGTGCGGACGTGATGGTCGCGTGCCTCGCCTCGTCGTTCTCGCCGGAGTTCCCGGTGCCGTCGGCGCTCATCCTCACCGGCGGCCTGGCCCCGGACCCCTACATCTATTCGCTGCTGGCGCAGGCGCCCTTCCCCGTGTTCGCGTCCCCGGACGACACCTACACCACCGCCAAGCGGGTGTCCGAGGTCCGCAGCGAGATCTGGTCCGGGCACCGCCGCAAGGTGGCCTCGGCCGTGGGGCTCTGGGCGAAGCGCGTGGACGAGGCCGAGCTGGTGGAACGGCTGCACCTGCCGCGGCTGGAGCGGATGACACCGCTGCGGTTCCTGCACGACCTCATTGAGCGGGCCCGGCTGCAGCGCCGGCACATCGTCCTGCCCGAGGGGAACGACGTGCGGATCCTGCGGGCCGCCGAGATCCTGCACCGGCGGGACGTCTGCGACCTCACTATCCTGGGCAACGAGTCGGCGGTCCGGGAGCTGGCGTCCACCCAGGGCATCGACCTCTCCGGCATGAACATCGTGGACCCCGCGACGTCGGAGCTGCGCCAGCAGTTCGCCGAGAAGTATGCGGAGCTGCGGGCGCACAAGGGCGTGGACCTGGCCCGGGCGCTGGAAGTCATGCTGGACGGCAGCTACTTCGGCACCATGATGGTGCAGCTGGGCGTGGTGGACGGCATGGTCTCCGGCGCCGCGCACACCACGGCCCACACCATCCGTCCCGCGCTGGAGTTCGTCAAGACCCGGGACGGCGTGAAAATCGTCTCCTCGGTGTTCCTGATGCTGATGCCGGACCGGGTGCTGGTGTACGGCGACTGCGCGGTCAACCCGGATCCGAATGCGGAGCAGCTGGCGGACATTGCGCTGGCCTCGGCCGAGACGGCCGCCCAGTTCGGTGTGGAGCCGCGGGTCGCCATGCTCTCCTACTCCACCGGCGGATCCGGCACGGGCGAGGCGGTGGACAAGGTCCGGCAGGCCACAGAAGTGGTCAAGACGCTCCGCCCGGACCTCGCCGTCGAAGGTCCCATCCAGTACGACGCCGCCGTGGATGCCGCGATCGCCGAGTCCAAGATGCCCGGCTCGTCCGTCGCCGGGCAGGCCACCGTCTTCATCTTCCCGGACCTCAACACCGGCAACAACACCTACAAGGCGGTGCAGCAGTCCTCGGGGGCCGTCGCCGTCGGGCCCGTCCTGCAGGGGCTCCGCAAGCCGGTGAACGATTTGTCCCGCGGCTGCACCGTGGATGACATCGTCAACACGGTGGCCATCACCGCCGTGCAGGCGCAATCCGCAGAGCCTGCCACCGCGCCGGCTACCGAGCCGGTTACCGCCCCCGCCGTGGAGCAGGCCGCCGAGGCGGCCCCCACGGCTGCCCGCGGCTAGTCAGCTGTTCTCCGGCTCCACCAGACTGTCGGGATCCTCCTGCTTGGCGGGCTCATCGGCCAGCCCCTCCGGCGTCAGGTCCAGGTCCTGCGGATCCTTGGGGGCCTCGGGGTGCTCGCCGACCTCGTCGGCCTTGTAGCTGCCCGTGTCGTCCAGGGCCGGGTTCGCGCCTTCGACGGTGGTGGGATCCGGCTTGCCGGACCCGCCGGCCGGCTCGGGGCGCTCTTGCGGGGTCGCATTCTCAGTCATGGAAATCCCTCCGTGAGTTGTCCGGTTGCTCCGCCGACTCTAGGCGTCCGCCGCGGCTTTCGCAACGGATTAGCGCGCCCGACGCTCCGGCAAAAGATAGTCCGGCAATTTATAGTGGGTCCAGTGGAGTGCTCCGCCAGGCTCCCGGCGTGATGCCAGTCCCGGCGCGACCTTTTCGGTAGGCGCAAAAGCCAAGGCTCAGGAGGCCCCATGCTCGTGCTCGTCATCAACTCCGGCTCGTCCTCGCTCAAGTACCAGGTGCGCGACGTCGAGGCCGGCACTGTGCTTACCGAAGGACTGGTCGAGAAGATCGGGATGGGTACCGGCGGTGAGGGCGACGGCCAGATCGAGGGTCCGCGCGACCACGCCGAGGCGCTGGAACAGGTGGATGCGGCCATCCACGCAGCCCTGGGGGAGCGGGCGCTGGATGCCGTGGGTCACCGTGTGGTGCACGGCGGAGAACGCTTCGGCGAGCCTGTGCTCATCGACAACGAGATCACCCGCGCCATCGAACGGCTCAACCCGTTGGCCCCGCTGCACAACCCGGCCAACGTGCTGGGCATCCGGGCCATCGCCAAGAAATGGCCGGACATGCCGCAGGTGGCCGTGTTCGACACCGCCTTCCACCGCACGCTGCCCGAGCACGCCTGGCGATACGCGGTGCCGGACGAGCTCTATACCAACCACGGGATCCGCCGCTACGGGTTCCA
>JBKPJW010000151.1:0-7246 GCA_046730875.1 Actinomycetota bacterium
GGCGTGGACGTGGACAAGTGCACGCTGTTCGTCCAGTCCCAGGTCCCGGAGCACGCCCAGCTGGCGTGGGTCCTGAACTGCATCACGGGATTCGGCGAGGCGTCCCGGATGACCCAGTTCAAGGACAAGGCGCACAAGCAGGGCTCAGACCATGCCAGCGTCGGACTGTTCACCTACCCGGTCCTGCAGGCCGCGGACATACTCCTGTACCAGCCGCAGGGTGTGCCCGTGGGCGAGGACCAGCGTCAGCACGTGGAGCTCAGCCGTGACCTCGCCCAGCGGTTCAACACCCGCTTCGGCGAGACCTTCACGGTGCCGCAGCCCTTCATCCAGAAGGAATCCGCGAAGATCTACGACCTGCAGCACCCCACCGCCAAGATGTCCAAGTCGGCGGAGTCGCCCGCAGGCCTGATCAACCTGCTCGACGATCCCAAGGTCACGGCCAAACGGATCAAGTCGGCCGTGACGGACGCCGAGACGGAAATCCGGTTCGACCGTGAAGCGAAGCCGGGCGTGTCCAACCTGCTGACCATCTACTCGGCGATCAGCGGGCAGAGCGTTGACGCCCTGGTCGCCGCCTATGAGGGCAAGATGTACGGCCACCTCAAGGTGGATCTCGCCGAGGTGGTTACCGAGCACCTGACGCCGATCCGGAACCGCGCCAACGAGCTGCTGGATGATCCCGCGGAACTGGACCGGCTGCTGGCCCTCGGCGCGGACAAGGCACGGGAGATCGCCTCAATCACCCTCCGCGACGTCTACGCCAAGGTGGGGTTCCTCCCATACGCCGGCGCCCAGGGAGTCCGCTAGGTCAATGTCCTCCGTCAGCAAAGTCAGCGCGAAAGGCGCCCCGTCGAACGGGCAGGCACGCAGCGAAGGCATCAGCATCGGTGTGATCCTGAGGTTCCCGGCTGACATCGCTGAGGAGCTCCAGCGCTGGCGGGCATCGTTCGGGGACCCGATGGCCGCCGTCGTCCCGGCCCACATCACGCTGATCACCACTACCATGACGCAGGACTGGGCAGCGACGCAACGCCACGTGCGGAACGTGGCTCGCCGGCAGGAGCCGTTCACGGTGACCATCGCCGGGACGGGCTCGTTCCGGCCGGTGTCCCCGGTGGTCTTCCTGAACGTCGAGGACGGCTTCGGGCACTGCGTCAACCTGCACCGCCAGCTGCAGACCGGCCCGCTGGAGCGGGAGCTGCCGTTCGACTACCACCCGCACGTCACCGTGGCCCACGACGTCGCCCCGGAAAGCCTCGACGAGGCCGAAACGGTCCTGAAGGATTACAGGGCCACGTTCCCGGTCGCTAGCATGGGTCTTTACGAGCACGATGACAACGGCATCTGGCAGCTACGGGAAGAGCTTGACTTTGGGACCAAACCTGAGCACGACAGAGGCCCGGACGGCACCGCAGGCGCCCGCTGAGCCGCCCCTTCCCACGGATCTGGCCGGGCTGAAACTGGAAGTCATCCGCAAGAGGGTCGAATGGGGCAGGGTCCGGCGTTCCGGGGGCGGCGGGATCGCGTCCCTGATGGGGATGGTGCCGTGGTTCCTGGCCAGGCTGAACATGCTGCTGCCCCTGCGCGCATACTCGCACTACCTCCGCCAGCGTGGCCCGCTGCTGAGTGCCGGCATCGGCTTCCGGATGTTTTTCTCCATCACGGGCCTGTTGGCCACTGGCTTGTCCTTGGCCGGCCTCGTACTCAGCGACCATCCGGCCCTGCTGGACCAGGTCATCAAGAGTGTGGCCGCCGCCGCGCCCGGCCTGTTGCAGGTCGACGGCAGCGAGGGGCTGGTTGACCCCTATGAGCTGCTGAACCCCACCAGCCTGGGTTGGGCCGCCGGAATCGCCGCCGTGGTGACGGTGTTCACGGCCCTGGGCTGGATCAGCGGCATCCGCGACGGTACGCGGAGCATGATGCAGCTTGGCCCCCTGGTGATGAATCCGATCCTGCAGATCCTCAAGGACGTCGGCACGCTGCTGCTGATGGGCGTGGCCCTGGTAGTCAGCTCCGCAGCCTCGCTGATCTTCGGCACGGCCGCGGGATGGGTCACCGGGCAGCTGGGCCTCGACCCCGTAGTCGCCGGGCCGCTGACGACCTCCGTCACGATCCTCGTCCCGCTGCTGCTCGGCTGGGGCACCGCCCTGATTATGTACCGGGTGGCCGCGGGGCTGAAGCCGGCCCGGCGCTCCCTGCTGGAAGGGACCACCCTCGCGGCCGTGGGCACCACCATCCTGCAGATCTTCAGCACCCAGCTGCTGGCCAGCGCGGGCAAGAACCCCATCCTGGCGCCCTTCGCCATCATCATCGGCCTACTGATCTGGTTCAACCTGGTCAGCCAGGTCTATGTAATCTGCGCCGCGTGGGTGGCGATCCGGGAGGAAGACCTCAAGGCCGGGCCGGCCGCCGCGACCACCGGATGGGGTGCCCGGCGCGTCCAGCCGGGCAAAACGCCGGTGGAGCAGCGGGGCCGCCGCAGGCCGCTGGCCGCCGCGTTCAGGCGTCGAGGTACTGGTCGGCCCACGCCGAAATAATCTTCGCCGCACGGGCCGCCTGGCCTTTGCTGGTCAGGAGATGGTCGCTGCCCTCCAACGAGACGAAGCTGCGCGGGTGGCGTGCCGTCTGGAAGATCGTGCTGGCGTTTTCGATCCCCACCGTGTTGTCGGTGGGGGAGTGCAGCACCATGAGCGGCTTGTGCAGCTGCCGGATGCAGTCCGTCAGGTCCGCGTTTTGGAGGTCCTCGACGAAGTGCCGGCGGATCTCCACCCGCTTGCCGCCGAGGTCCACTTCGGCGCTTCCCTCGCTCAGGATCCGGTCCAGGGCCGCGTCGAAGACGTGGGCCACGTGCTTGGGGGAGAAGGGCGCCCCGACGGTGGCCACGGCCTTGAGCTCCGGGATCTGCCGTGCGGCGGACAGGACGGCCGCGCCGCCGAACGAGTGGCCCACCAGCAGGGACACCCTGCGTTCGGAGTCCCGCATGAATTCTGCCGCCTTGACGGTGTCGGCTACTTTGTGGCTAAAAGAGCCCTCCGACCAATGTCCGGCGGACTCGCCGAGCCCCAGGTTGTCGAACCGGAGCATGCCCACGCCGTTGTCCGCCAGGGCCTTGCACATTCGCGAGGCCGAGGGGCTGTCCTTGCCGAGGGTGAAACCGTGCGAAAAGACGCCCCAGCCCTTCACCGGGCCTTCCGGCAGGTCCACCACGCCGGAGAGCAGTTCGCCGGTGGAACCCTGGAAAGAGACTTTTTCGGAGCGGGACACGGTGTCCCCTTTCGTGTGAGCGGGAGGACGACGACGGCGCCCCCACCCGGAAGGTGAGAGGCGCCGTCGTCGGTCATTTTTGAGGTAATGCGGCCGGGGACCCGGTGGTTAGATCTTGCGGGACAGGATGGCCTGCTTGACCTCGGCGATGGCCTGAGTGACCTGGATGCCGCGCGGGCAGGCCTCGGAGCAGTTGAAGGTGGTGCGGCAGCGCCACACGCCTTCCTTGTCATTGAGGATTTCCAGGCGCATGTCGCCGGCATCATCGCGGGAATCGAAGATGAAGCGGTGGGCGTTGACGATCGCCGCCGGGCCGAAGTACTGGCCGTCCGTCCAGAACACCGGGCAGGACGAAGTGCACGCGGCGCAGAGGATGCACTTGGTGGTGTCATCGAAGCGTTCGCGGTCCTCGGCGGACTGCAGGCGTTCCTTAGTGGGCTCGTGGCCGCGGTTGATCAGGAAGGGCATGACTTCGCGGAAGGACTGGAAGAACGGCTCCATGTCCACGATCAGGTCCTTCTCCACCGGCAGGCCCTTGATGGGCTCGACCGTGATCGGCTTGGACGTGTCCAGGTCCTTCAGCAGGGTCTTGCAGGCCAGGCGGTTGCGGCCGTTGATGCGCATGGCATCGGAGCCACAGACGCCGTGGGCACAGGAGCGGCGGAAGGAGACGCTGCCGTCCATCTCCCACTTGATCTTGTGCAGGGCGTCCAGGACCCGGTCGGTGCCGTACATGGTGACCTTGAAGTCATCCCATGTGGCGTCCTCGGAGACCTCGGGGTTGTAGCGGCGCACGCGCAGCGTGACGTCGAAGGACGGGATTTCCCCGCCCCCGCCGACGCCGGCGGGCAGTTCGATCTTGGATGCTGGCTCAGCGAGTTCAGCGCTCATCTTAGTACTTCCTCACCATCGGCTCGTAGCGGGTAAAGACCACCGGTTTGGTGGCAAGCCGGATGCCGGCAATTGCCTCCGCGGAGCCGTCCGCCGGAGCATGCTCATCCTTGTACGCCATGGAGTGCTTCATGAATTTTTCGTCGTCACGCTCGGGGAAGTCCTCGCGGAAGTGCCCGCCGCGGGACTCTTCGCGGTGCAGGGCCGCCACGGTCATAACCTTGGCGAGCTCCAGCAGGAAGCCCAGTTCCACGGCCTCGAGCAGGTCCAGGTTGAAGCGCTTGCCCTTGTCCTGGACGTTGATGCGCTGGTACCGCTCCTCGAAGGACGCAATGTCCTTCAGGACCTGGTTCAGCGTGTCGGCGGTGCGGAACACCTGCATGTTGGCGTCCATGGTGTCCTGCAGTTCCTTGCGGATCGCAGCGACCTTCTCGGTGCCGTTGGAGGTGCGGACGTGGTCCAGCAGGTTCAGCGTGTACGCCTCCGGATCCGCCGGGAGCTCCACGAAGTCCGCGGTCTTGGCGTATTCGGCGGCGGCGATGCCGGCGCGCTTGCCGAATACGTTGATGTCCAGCAGCGAGTTGGTGCCCAGACGGTTGGAGCCGTGGACGGAGACGCAGGCTACCTCGCCGGCGGCGTAGAGGCCCGGGACCACCGTGTCGTTATCCTGGAGGACCTCGGCGGTGATGTTCGTCGGGATGCCGCCCATGGCGTAGTGCGCCGTCGGGAACACCGGAACCGGCTCCGTGTACGGCTCCACACCCAGGTAGGTGCGGGCGAACTCGGTGATGTCCGGCAGCTTGGCGTCGATGTGCGCCGGCTCAAGGTGCGTCAGGTCCAGGAGGACGTAGTCCTTGTTCGGGCCGCAGCCGCGTCCCTCACGTACTTCGTTGGCCATGGAGCGGGCCACGATGTCGCGGGGGGCGAGGTCCTTGATGGTGGGGGCGTAGCGCTCCATGAAGCGTTCACCCTCGGAGTTGCGCAGGATGGCGCCTTCGCCGCGGGCGGCCTCGGAGAGCAGAATGCCCAGGCCGGCGAGGCCTGTCGGGTGGAACTGGAAGAACTCCATGTCCTCCAGCGGGATGCCCCGGCGGAACGCGATGCCCATGCCGTCACCGGTGAGGGTGTGGGCGTTGGATGTGGTCTTGAAGACCTTCCCGGCGCCGCCGGAGGCGAACACCACGGACTTGGCCTGGAAGACGTGCAGTTCGCCGGAAGCGAGGTCGTAAGACACGACGCCGGCAACACGCTTCTGCTTGTACGGGGTGCCGTCCTCGCGGACAGCGTCTTCCTCGACGGTCAGCAGGTCCAGAACGTAGTACTCGTTGTAGAACTCGACGTTGTGCTTGACGCAGTTTTGGTACAGGGTCTGCAGGATCATGTGGCCGGTGCGGTCGGCGGCGTAGCAGGCGCGGCGGACCGGGGCCTTGCCGTGGTCGCGGGTGTGACCACCAAAGCGGCGCTGGTCAATGCGGCCCTCGGGCGTGCGGTTGAACGGCAGGCCCATCTTTTCCAAGTCCAGGACGGCGTCGATCGCTTCCTTCGCCATGACCTCGGCGGCGTCCTGGTCAACCAGGTAGTCGCCGCCCTTGATGGTGTCGAACGTGTGCCACTCCCAGTTGTCCTCTTCGACGTTGGCCAGCGCCGCACACATGCCGCCCTGCGCCGCGCCGGTGTGGGACCGGGTGGGGTAGAGCTTGGTCAGTACTGCTGTTCGGGCGCGCTGACCTGATTCGATCGCCGCGCGCATCCCGGCGCCACCGGCGCCGACGATCACGACATCGTACTTATGGACCTGCATACCAGATGCTCTTTCTCTCAAAATTCGCTGTAACCCACCGGCAGGTAGCTACCTGCCCGGTGAAGTTTCGTGCAATCTGCGCCCGCGCTCGGCAGGCAAGATCAGGTGCCGCGCGGACCGCCAGTGCCTCCCCGAGGGGCGGCGGTCCGCTGCGGCGCAGCCGTTCAGGCCTCACGCCGTTAAGGCGCAGGGCAGAAGCCGCCGGGAAGCTGAACGCCGTTGGCCACGGGGCACGGATCGAACGTGAAGATGACCAGGGTGCCAAGGATGATGATGACCGTAGTGGCCGCGTAGAGCACGATCTTCAGCCACAGGCGCGTGGCGTCCTTCTCGGCGTAGTCATTGATGATCGTGCGGACGCCGTTGGTGCCGTGCAGCATGGCGAGCCACAGCATGGCCAGGTCCCAGACCTGCCAGAACGGGTCGGCCCACTTGCCGGCAACGAAGCCGAAGTCGATCGCGTGGATGCCGTCGCCGACGAGCAGGTTGACGGTCAGGTGGCCGAAGATCAGCACCACGAGCACAACGCCGGAGAGCCGCATGAAGAGCCAGGCGAGCATCTCAAAGTTGCCCTTGGAGGCCCCGCTGCGGCGGTACTGCGGCTGGATCTTTCCACTACGCGGATTCTGAATAGTTGCAGTCATGGCTCAGTGACCTCCAAGAGCAAGGGACAGGTGGCGGATGGAGAATCCGACCATGACGATGACCCAGAGGCCCAGGACCGTCCAGAGCATCTGACGCTGGTACTTGGCACCCTTCTTCCAGAAGTCGACGGCGATGATCCGCAGGCCGTTGAAGGCGTGGAACACGATCGCTGCGACAAGGCCCGTTTCACCCAGGGCCATGAGGGGGTTCTTGTAGGCACCGATCACGGCGGTGTAGGCCTCGGGGGACACACGCACCAGTGAGGTGTCCAACACGTGGACCAACAAGAAGAAGAAAATCACTACACCTGTAATGCGGTGTCCAACCCAGGACCACATGCCTTCACGGCCGCGGTACAAGGTGCCAGCTGGTTTTGTCGGCACTGAATAAACCTCCCTGCAACACAGCGGCGCTGGCATGGGATCCACGCGGGGGGAACGCCTGCTGCGAGAGCACTCGTAAGCTCAAGCCTAAATCTAGGCTTCGCTCACAGCTTATTCAATTTAGGAACCCCTTGTTGACAAGCCCCGGCGCGGTTTTGCGCCGGTTTTGAGACGAACGCCACATTTGTCCGCGTTTGCAGGGGCTGGAAGGCCTCGATCCCGGCCCAATCGGGGCCGATTCGGCCGCCGTCGGCTAAAG
>JBKPJW010000152.1:0-1194 GCA_046730875.1 Actinomycetota bacterium
GCTTCTCCCCCGAGATTTGGGGCGGGACGCTCGCCTGGACTGGGCTCGAGATGCTGGGGCTGGCCGTGCTCGCGCTCAAAGGGGGCGCTCCGGCACGCGTGCAGCACCAGCGATAGCACCGCCGACGCCTTCCCGTGACCGGTTCGTCCCGCCGGCGTAGAGTCGTGCTGGACAAGAAGCGCCGGCCGGCGCAGCGCCACGCAGCGTTCAAGGAGGAACTCTATGAGCCATGTAACGACCAGCCCGAAGGCTGCCGCCGCAGCACAGACCCTATTCCGGGTCGCCCTCGGAGGCGTGCTCATCGCTCACGGATCCCAAAAACTCTTCGGGTGGTTCGGCGGCGGAGGCATCGAAGGCACCAGCAAGGGCATGCACGCTATGGGCTTCCGCCCAGCAAAACCCAGCGCCATCCTCGCGGGCGTGGGTGAAGCAGGAGCCGGTGCCGCCTTGGCTCTGGGACTGGCCACTCCGGCCGCCGGCGCCGCCGCTGCCACCACGATGGGCGTCGCGGCCAGCGTCCATGCCCCTAACGGCTTCTTCGCCACAGAGGGCGGACTCGAGTACCCCGCGGTGCTGGGCCTGGCCGCAGCATCGTTCACCATCGGAGGGCCCGGACCCTTCTCCCTGGACTCGCTCACCGGTCATATCCTGGACCGGCCCTGGATGCGGGCGGCTGCCTTAGCCGTGATACCGGCAGCCATCGGGATCCAGATCTACCGCCGGCGTAAAGCCCTGGCCAACGACACGGTGGCGCCGGATTCCGGAACCCCGGCGGAAGAAGGCTAAACCCACCCCGACACGCCTTGGCCACCCATGCATTGGCCAACCGCGCCACTAATTCAGCAGTCTCCGAGGGGGAATCTGCCACGCGGGGTCAGCGCCAGCCGAGCTGCGGCGCCACATACTTCAGAATCGACTCGATGACGTGGGCGTTGTAGTCGACACCGAGCTGGTTCGGGACCGTGAGCAGTAGGGTGTCTGCCTTGGCGATCGCCTCGTCCTCCGCCAGCTTCGCGGCCAGCTCATCCGGGGCACCGGCGTAGGACCGGCCAAAGATCGCGCGCGTTTTCTCGTCGATGTTGCCGACCTGGTCGGAGCTGTGGCGGTCGCGGCCGAAGTATTGCCAGTCGCGCTCGTCCGTCAGTGCGAAGATGCTGCGGCTGACCGAGACGCGCGGCTCCCGCTCGTGCCCCG
>JBKPJW010000153.1:0-1399 GCA_046730875.1 Actinomycetota bacterium
GCTGGCGCCTGGATAAGACGCCAGCCGATGTTGTGCTCGACCCTGCTGCCGGCCCCTAGTTGTGGATGGGGCCCGTCGTGATGGGCTAGTCGTGATGGGGAAGCTGCGGACGGCTCTGCCGGTGAATTGCTCCGGCGGCCACCTGCTGGCCCTGCCGCCCACGGGCGGTGTCGCGGTCCTTGGGGTGGCGGCTCTTGCCGCTGCCGTCCGGCCACTGCTGTCCCTGGGCCGCCGAAGGAGGTTCGTGGTGCGCGGCCTCCGGTCCGGGAGCTTCAGCCATGGACTGCGCCAGGTGGCTCGCGACCTCGGGCCCGATCTCGTCTCCAAAGTGATGTTCCGCCATTGATCTTCCTTTCCGCTGAAAATGACCGCTGTGAAATGAAGTGTCCATCAATCGTAGGACTGCTCGGATGAGATGTCTGTAGTGGCTCCGGCTGGCACTCTTGCGGCCTGAATCGGGGCCGCAAATCCGCGCTGGCGGGGGCTGGTGCGGAAAATTTTGGCCGCGGCGCCGCTGACCACCCCGGTTCCCAGCAACCGGGCGGCGAAACAGGGCAAAAGAAATTGGCTGAGTTCGCCCAAAAACCACCCGAAACGAGTGATCATACGCCACCAAACTCGGAAACTCCATAGAAATCCCGTAAAATCGATAGCCTGCCCAGAGCGGGGCAGCTACAAGTCGCAAGCAAATGACCTCCATAGGAGCTTTCCAAATGCCCACAGACCGAAGCACGACCGACTCTTCAGCAGGCGTTGTTAACGCCAGCGGAACCAACCAAGGCGCACCCAGGGGTGTGAAGATACCAAAGCTACGCCGCCGTCGACTCCGCGAGTCCGACGTCAACGTCGTTGACCAGCCGATGCTTAAGAAGGCGCTTGGCGGCACCATCGTGGGCAACACCATGGAGTGGTACGACGTCGGCGTGTTCGGCTACCTGATCACCACCATGGGTCCCGTATTCCTGCCGGAAGCTGACAAGTCCGTCCAGACCCTGTTCCTGCTGGGAACCTTCGCCGCCACCTTCATCGCCCGCCCCCTCGGCGGAGTCGTGTTCGGCTGGTTTGGTGACAAGATCGGCCGCCAGAAGGTTCTCGCCGCGACGCTGATGATCATGGCTGCCAGCACCTTCGCCGTCGGCCTCCTGCCCGGTTACGCCCAAATCGGTATCTGGGCCGCGGTCCTCCTGGTCCTGTTCAAGCTCATCCAGGGCTTCTCCACCGGCGGTGAATATGCCGGTGCCACGACGTTCGTGAGCGAGTACGCCCCGGACAAACGGCGCGGATTCTTCGCCAGCTTCCTGGACATGGGCAGCTACCTCGGCTTCGCCCTTGGCGCCGCCCTCGTTTCCGTCCTGCAGCTGACCCTCGGCCAGGACAACATGGAGCAGTGGGGCTGGCG
>JBKPJW010000154.1:0-3339 GCA_046730875.1 Actinomycetota bacterium
TGTGCGTCCTTTCCTCGGAAATATTGCCTGCAATCGAAGTGGCGGGCCTATTTCGGTTCACCTGCCGGCGCTCCAACGCTCAACTCTTTCAGTGTCCGGTGAACTGTTACGCCCCAATAGATGAACGTTAGCTGAACCGCCGCCGGAATCGCAGGAGATTTCAGTATCGGCCGCCTGGCAGAGCATAAGCTGGAGCCGTGGATCCAATGCTCATCGGCGTGATCGCCGGCCTGATCGGCCTCTCGTTTGGCATGTTCGGCGTACTCGCATTTCGGGTGAGTGAGCAGCAGCGGCACATCGTCGACGTCGACGTCGATGACCCCTCGCTGCCCGAGGGAGCCGCGGAGGTGCTTGCCGTTCTGGGCCGTGCGTTCGTGGTGGTCGATGCGATCGACGGCGTGGTCCGCGCCAGCCCAGCCGCTTACGCCTATGGCCTGGTCCGCGGGCACACGGTGGTCCATCAGCAGCTGCTCGAAATGACCGCCAAAGTGCGGCGCGACGGCGTCATCCTCGAAAAGCAGCTGGAGCTGCCGCGCGGCCCCTTGGGGCAGGGAACGATCATCGTGCAGGTCCGGGCAGCCGTGATTACCGAGGAATACATCCTCCTGCTGGCTGATGACCGCACGGAATTCACCCGCACCGAGGAAGTCCGCAACGACTTCGTCGCCAACGTCTCCCACGAACTGAAGACGCCGGTCGGGGCGATCTCCCTGCTGGCGGAGGCGCTCGAATCATCCGCTGACGACCCCGCCGCGGTCAAACGGTTTGCCAAACGCACGCACAAAGAATCGACGCGGCTCGCGGCGCTGGTCCAGGACATCATCGAGCTGTCCCGGCTGCAAGGGGCGAACGTCGCGCAGCAGGGCCGCCCGGTGGACATCAACACGGTGGTGAGCGAGGCCGTGGACCGCTCGCAGCTGCCCGCCGAGAGCAAGAACATCCAGCTGGTGGTCGGCGGGCACGCCGATGCCATGGTCTACGGCGACCAGGACCTCCTCGTCACCGCCCTGCGCAACCTGATCGACAACGCCATCCGCTACTCGCCGGAGAACACCAGGGTGGGTGTCGGCATCCGGGCCAAAGACGGCCTGGTGGCGGTCTCGGTGACGGATCAGGGCGAAGGGCTCAGCGCTGAGGACCAGGAACGGGTCTTCGAACGCTTCTACCGTGTGGATGCCGCCCGCTCGCGGCACACCGGTGGCACGGGGCTCGGCCTGAGCATCGTCAAGCACGTCATTTCCAACCACGGCGGCGAGGTGACCGTCTGGTCCAAGGTAGGCCAGGGGTCCACGTTCACCATTCGACTTCCCGAGATGGAAGGCCAGGACGACGGCGACGCCTCCGAGGCGGGCAAGGCCGCCGCCCAGTCTTCCGGCCACGACACCAGACCGCAACGACGTGACGCCGCAGGCGTCCATGAGCAAGGAGCTAGCGCTTGAGCAGGATTCTTATTGTCGAGGACGAGGAGTCGTTCAGCGACCCTCTGTCCTACCTGTTGGGTAAGGAAGGGTTCGACGTGGAGGTGGTGGACAACGGACTCGATGCCATCACGGAATTCGACCGCAACGGCGCCGACCTCGTGCTCCTGGACCTCCAGCTGCCCGGCCAGTCGGGTACGGAGGTCTGCCGCCAACTCCGCCAACGCTCCGGCGTGCCCGTGATCATGCTAACGGCAAAGGACTCGGAAATCGACAAGGTAGTGGGGCTGGAGCTGGGCGCCGATGACTACGTCACCAAGCCCTACTCCTCACGGGAACTCGTGGCCCGGGTCCGGGCCGTCCTGCGGCGCCAGAGCGAACCCGAGGAACTCCTCGCCAGTACCGTGCAGGCCGGGCCTGTCCGGATGGACATTGAACGCCACGTGGTGAGCGTCGGGGGCGAGCCGATTGCGTTGCCGCTCAAGGAGTTCGAGCTGCTGGAAATGCTGCTGCGCAACTCCGGCCGGGTCCTGACCCGCGGTCAGCTGATCGACAGGGTCTGGGGCTCTGACTACGTGGGCGACACCAAGACCCTCGATGTGCACGTCAAGCGGCTGCGCAGCAAGATCGAGCCTGATGCCTCGGCGCCCCGGTACCTGATCACCGTCCGCGGCCTGGGTTACAAGTTCGAGCCGTAAGGTACGCGAAGCGGCGCCGGCGGACTGGCCGCCGGGGCCGCGGGAATCTGGGCAGCCGGAACTCGCATATGCAGGACGCAGCACATACAAAAGGCCCGGTGCACATGCAAAAGCCCGGTGCACATGCAAAAGGAGGAGCACCCGCGGGTGCCCCTCCTTTTGCGATACGTCCAGCCGTTTGGCTAGTGTCCGGCGGCGCTGCTCGGCGTCGGCGTCGCTGTCTCCGTGGAGGTGGCGGTCTCGGTCGAGGTGGCCGTCTCGGTTGAAGTGGCGGTGGGCTCCGGAGTGGGCAGGTACGACTTGTAGTCGACGATCGTGCCGTCCAGGACCGGAACAGAGAACTGCGCGTTCTGGCTGGTGCTGTCTTCGGAGATGGTGATCTCGGTCATGGACCCCGGCTTGGCGCCGGCAGCGCTCAGGAGTGCCGGGGCGGTGGTGTCGTTCAGCATGGTGTAGGAGTTCTGCTTGACCGGAACCTCGGCCTGCGATCCGTCCGTGCCCTTGATGGTCACCACAACGTCGTTGCCGGAGGTGTTGTACACGGCACCGATCACGCGGGCAGGCTTGTCCTCGCCGTCCGCGATGATGATGAAGTTGCGCAGCTCGACCGGGCCCAGATCAGTGCTTGTTCCGTCCGATGCCGAGTATCGCTCCGAGGTCTGCTGGGGGTTGATGTAGCCGCAGCCGGTCACGGACAGCAGGCCGATGCCAAGTGCAGCCGTTGCCATTGCCAGCTTGCCGCGCTGGCCCCGGTTCATCGCAGTGAAACGCACGTCACGCACTCCTTGAGAGTCTTGAAACATTATTCAGCCTTAGCCTAGCCGCAATCGGCCTGAAACAAGGATTCGTCACCTACACATAACCGCGTGGACGCGTGACCCCCGGACCACGAAGCCCGTGCGTGCCGGGCGGTCGGAGCCGGCTTGCCGGGGGATCCGAAACCTCTTGGCAGTTAGGGCTGAAGGCACTATTATCCGCATCCGTCAAGGGGTTTGAGGGGGTCGATTAGGGTCATTTTCCCCGGATTCATGCGGTTCCTGGCCCCTTTGGGTGCCAGTTGTATGCCTTAATCGTGATAAACTGATCTGCGGGAAAGGGGAATGTCCACATGGTTTTTGAGGTCGGCGAGACAGTAGTTTACCCTCACCACGGTGCAGCGAAAATTGAAGAAATCAAGATGCGCACTGTCAAGGGCGAAGAGAAGATGTATCTCAAGCTCAAGG
>JBKPJW010000155.1:0-4798 GCA_046730875.1 Actinomycetota bacterium
CTACTGACGACAACGCCCTGCGGGAGCGCATGGACCTGGAAGCGTCGCAGTATGAGGGCCCGGTGGGGATTGTGGGCGTGCTCGGCGAGGTGGCGCTGCTGGCCGGGCTGCCAACGGTCTCGCTCTGGGCAGCCGTGCCGCACTATGTGGCCCAGGCGCCGTCGCCGAAAGCGCAGCTGGCGCTCCTGCACCGGATTGAGGAGCTCCTGCAGGTGCCGCTGGATACGCACGAGCTGGTAGAGGAAGCCGACGCGTGGGAGCGGGGAGTGGACGAACTCGCCACCGAGGACCCCGAGATTGCGGCGTATGTGCGTCAGCTTGAGGAGGCCAAGGACACCGCGGACCTCCCCGAGGCCAGCGGCGAGTCGATTGCCCGCGAATTCGAGCGATACCTCAAGCGCCGGGGCAAGGACAAGCCCTAGCGACGACGCGACGCCGACCAGGTCGGCACGCGACGGCACGCCCGGCCAAGCACGATAAGGCCGAGCACGATAAGGCCAAACACGGTGCCGCACGCCCGCGAAGCACAGCGCCGCCCGGCCGGTGCTTGGGGCCCGCTAGAGTTCGATGCCGAGCAGGGCGTTGACGGCGTCGCTCACCAGCGCGGCGTCGGTGGCCGCGGGGCCCTCCCGCAGTTCCAGGGCGGACTCGGCCCACGCGTCGACGGCAGCCAGGGCGCCGGGTGCGTTCAGGTCATTGGCGAGCTCGGTCCGCAGCCCGCCCAGGAGGGCAGCCGCGGAGCCCTGAGGGGCCACGGCGAGGGCCTCGCGCCAGGTGCGGAGCCGGTCCTTGGCCTCGGCGTAGCCGGCGTCGGTCCAGGACCAGTCCGAGCGGTAATGGTGGGCGAGGATCGCCAGGCGGATCGCGGCGGGTTCTTCACCGTCAGCGCGGAGCCTGGACACCAGGACCAGGTTGCCCTTGGACTTGCTCATCTTTTCCCCGTCGAGGCCCACCATGCCCGCGTGCGCGAAGTGGCGGGCCAGCGGTACGCCGGCCAATGAGTACGCGTGGCCGGCGCCCATTTCGTGGTGCGGGAAGATAAGGTCCGAGCCGCCGCCTTGGACGGTGAACGGCTTGGGCAGGTACTCCTGGGCGATGACGGTGCATTCGACGTGCCAGCCGGGCCGCCCCTCCCCCAGCTCGCCGCCGGGCCAGCTGGGCTCGCCGTCGCGGGCAACCCGCCAGAGCAGCGGATCCAGCGCCTGGCGCTTTCCGGCCCGGCCCGGGTCGCCGCCGCGTTCGGCGAAGAGTTCCAGCATTTCGGCGTCGGGAAGTCCGGAAACGGACCCCAGGGTCCAGGCGTCGACGTCGTCGGTCGAATGCTTACCGGCCGCTTCGACGTCGTAGTAGACGTCGCCGTCGGGCTCGCCGCCGGTGCCGGGCACGCGGTACGCGAGGCCGTCCCGGAGGAGACGCTCGATGGCGGGCACGATCAGCGGAACGGACTCGACGGCACCGACGTAGTGGTCCGGGGCAAGGACGTTCAGGGCCTCCATGTCCGTCTGGAAGAGCTCGATCTGGCTCGCCGCCAACTCGCGCCAGTCGACGCCGGTGGCGGCAGCGCGCTCCAGCAGGGGATCGTCGACGTCGGTCACGTTTTGGACGTACGCGACCTGCTGGCGGCCGTCCCGCCACGCGCGGTTGAGGAGGTCAAAGGCGACGTAGCTGGCCGCGTGGCCCATGTGCGTCGCGTCGTACGGGGTGATGCCGCAAACATACATGGACTGTTCACCCGTGGCCTCCAGGGTGACGATTCCGCCCTTGGCGGTGTCGAAGAGGCTCAGGGCAGGCATGCTGCCCGGGAGCTGGGGAACAGGGCGGGAGATCCAGGATTTCACAGACCAAGCCTAGTGCTAGGCGCTGATGACATTGAAACCGAGCAGCAAGTAGAGGGCCACGCCCAGGAGAATCCGGTACCAGACAAAGAGCCCGTACCCGCGGGTAGAGACGTACTTCAGGAACCAGCCGATGATGATATAGCCCACAATAAAGGCGATCACGGTAGCGAGGGCCGTTTCCGGCAGGCTGTACGGGCCGCTGATGCCCTCCTTGGAGACCACTTTGTACAGCTGGTACAGCCCGCTGCCGAACACGGCCGGGATAGCCAGCAGGAACGAATAGCGGGCCGCTGCCTCCCGGGTGTAGCCCATCAGGAGCCCGGCGCTGATGGTGCCGCCGGAGCGCGACACCCCGGGGAACAGGGCAAGGGCCTGTGCGAGCCCGTATAAAAGGCCGTGTTTGTAGGTCAGCTGCGTGAGCTCGCGGTCCTGCCGTCCCACCGTGTCGGCCACCGCGAGGATCATCCCGAAAATGATCAGCATCGTCGCGACGCCCCAAAGGCTACGCAGTACCGATTCGATCTGGTCCTGAAACAGCAGGCCGAGGACGATGATCGGGATGCTGCCCAGGATCACTAGCCAGCCCATCCGCGCATCCGGGTCGTGGCGGGGGGCTTTACCGGTCAGCGACGCGGCCCAGGCGCGGATGATCCGCATGATGTCACGCCAGAAATAGACGATCACCGCTGTCTCGGTGCCCAGCTGCGTGATGGCAGTAAAAGCCGCGCCGGGGTCGGACGCCTCCGGCAGGAAGGCACCGACAATCCGCAGATGGGCGCTCGAGGAAATCGGGAGGAACTCGGTCAGGCCCTGTACCAGGCCCAGCAGAGCCGCTTGTATCCAGTTCACGTTTATAGACCCTACGTTATGAAGCCGCGACGTTATGAAGCCGCGCGAATCCCCGTAAGCTTGCTGGCATGCAGCAGCGTTATGTCGGCAACAGTGGGTTGCGCGTGTCCGCCCTTTCCCTTGGCACTATGTCCTGGGCCCGGGAAACCGAGGAACAGGATGCCGCCGCTTCGCTGCGGACCTTCGTCGATGCGGGCGGAACCCTGATCGATACCGCTGCCTCCTATGCCGACGGCCAGGCCGAGGCGATGCTCGGCGGGATGCTGGGCGACGTCGTCGCCCGTTCCGAAGTGGTGATCTCCACCAAGGCGGGGCTGACGACGGCGGACGGGCGCCGCAGCGTGGACACGTCCCGTAATGGCATGCTCTCCGGTCTCGACGCGAGCCTGGCCCGGCTGGGCACGGACTACGTGGACCTCTGGTTTGCACACGCCTGGGACCCGAACGTGCCGCTGGAGGAAACCCTGTCCGCGCTAGACTACGCCGTGCGCAGCGGCAAGGCGCGGTACGTCGGCGTCTCCAATTTCAACGGCTGGCAGACGGCCAAGGCCGCCGCGATCGCGGGCTTTCCCCTGGTGGCCAACCAGTCTGAATACTCCCTTTTGCAGCGCAGTGCGGAGATTGAGCTGATTCCGGCAATCGAGGACGCCGGGCTGGGCCTGATGGCCTGGGGTCCGATCGGACGGGGCGTCCTCAGCGGAAAATACCGCGGTCACATTCCCGGGGATTCGCGCGCCGCGCACCAGCGGCTCGCGGCCTATGTGGAGCCGTACCTCGAGGCGCCGGCGTCCAGCGTGGTGGAAGCGGTCGCAATGGCCGCGAAGGGACTTGGCCGGACTCCCCTGGATGTGTCGCTGAGCTGGCTCCTGGCGCAGCAGGGCGTGGCAACCGCCGTGATTGGCGCACGGACGCCGGTGCAGCTCAAAGAGATTCTGGATGCTGCCCTGGCGCCGATCCCGCCGGAGATCGCACAGGCGCTAGAAGACGTCTCCGACCCTGGCTGAGCGTTGTCCTGCCGGTTCGAGGCGCGCCGGTGGTCGCTTCGCCGGGCGCAGCTATCGCCGGTGGTAGCTTCGCCGGGCGCAGCTATCAGGAACTAGTTCTCTGAGTTCTGCAGGATCTCGAGGTCTTCTTCGTCGTCGACATCGTCAACGTCATCGTCGTCTTCGTCGCCGTCGATCACTTCGAGGGGCGTCACTTCCCCGTACGCCTCATACAAGGCGTCGTCGTAGACTTCAAAGGCATCAGCAACGGCGAAGAACGCCGCCTCGACCGCGGGATCCCCGTCGCTTCTGCGGGCGGAGGCAGCCGCCAAATGCTCCTCCAGTGCAGAGGTCAGGGATTGAAGCGCGACACGCGGATCGATGCTCATGACTTCACGTTAGTCGGAAAAAGACGAAAATGGAGAGCAATGAAAGAACATTTTCTAAGCAGTTCGGTCCGACGGGAACGGGACTATGTGAGGCAGTACGAGTACCTCGTACTGACGGTAGGTCCTGATGATTCCCTGCCCGAGGCACGACGCCGTCTTGTGGAGCATTCGGAGTACGGCAAATGGGAGCTGGAGCGAAGCGCCCTCTATGTGGGCGGCGGCCGGCGCTTCTGGTTGCGCCGGAAAGTGATCCAGGTTCAGCGCACGGTCTAGGGACTTCCCCACGATCGAGGGGCTGCGTCCCTGTAGTGGGTACTAGGCGGACTACAGGGGGTACCAGGCGAACTTCGGGGCGGCCTGACGTGGGTACGTCCACACTGCCTGCGGCGTTCCACACTGCACGCAGCATTTCACACTGCACGGCCATGCGGGCTGTGCAGCATCCAGGAGGCGCATGGCCGGAGTCGCCAGTATGCGGCTTCAGGGCGGGACTTCAGGCGGGCCTGAGCGCCTTCCAGTGCTGATGCCTGGTCCATTTTGCGATCTTCGTTAGAAGACGCTTTCTCTCGGGACCGCCGGCGAGCTTCCCTGGCACAGACAGCACCAATAATGTCTGTGCCTGCTCCTATTGTTGGGGTATGGGTATCGGAGCAGGCTCGAGCGCGGAAGGCAGGCGTGCGGGAAGCAGCCGTGCGGGAGGCTGGAGTGCGGAAAGCAGGGCGGCCCTGGAGGCCGTGGC
>JBKPJW010000156.1:0-1769 GCA_046730875.1 Actinomycetota bacterium
GTCCAGGTGGTGCCCCGCCGGTCCCATCAGGGCGAGGTTGGCGACGTCGCGCGGCCGCAGGGATAGCGGCAGGTCCAGATTCCGCGCCGTGACCGGCGCGAAGTGCTTGCCGAGGGATGCCGCAAGACGCTCGTCCTTGTCCGGTTCGATCCCCAGCATCCCGGTCTGGCCGGCTATCTCCGCCAAGTGCCCGGGCCGTGGCGTGACAACCACGAGGCGGCCGCCCGGGCGAAGCACCCGGGCGAACTCCGGCGCGTTGCGCGGTGCAAAGACCACAGTGACGACGTCGACGGCGTCGTCCGCGATCGGCAGCGGCTGCCAGACATCGCCGACCACGTTCAGGGCTTCCGGGTTCATCCTGGCGGCGCGGCGCAGCGCGAACTTGGAAATGTCCAGACCGATTGCCGCGGCCGAAATCCCGTCCGGCGGGGCATTTCCGGATGATGGCCCGTGCAGTGCACCGCGGTCGAGTGCCACACGGTCCAGCAGGGCCCTGAGGTAGTGGCCGGTGCCTGTTCCCGCGTCCAGTACTGCCGACCGGCCGCGCGGTGCCTCCACGAGCGCCGGCGCGGCCAGTTCCGCAACGGCATTGGCCAGCGGCTGATAGTGCCCGGCCGAGAGGAAATCGAAGCGGGCCGCGACCATGTCCGCGGTATCCGCCTCAAACACAGTGCCCCTGCCGACCAGGAAGTTGAAATACCCCTGCTTCGCCGCGTCAAAACTGTGGCCCGCACCGCACACCAGGGTCCGGGCACCGCCGGTGCCGGACCTGAGACCTTTCCGGCACACCGGGCACAGGAGGGGGAAATCGGTGGCGGGAGGCATACCTTCATCCTAGGCGCGGATGCCAAGGCGGCCCTCGCCGCGACCTGGAACGCGCGCGGCGCCGCACCGGCGGGACGTGAGGTAGTTCACAGCCCGAGCGCCGCAGGTTAGGCTCGCAAGCGTGAAATCTGAACATCTTCCGCTGCTCAATTCCGTCTCCGCCCCCGCCGTGCACCCGGACGGCACCCGCGCCGTGGTGTCCGTGACCAGGCCGGACTTCGACGCCGACGCCTACGTTGGCCAGTTGTGGACCGTACCCCTGGACCCGGGCCCGGCGCCGAATGACGCCGTTGCCTCCGACGCCGCCCGGCTGCCCCGCCGCCTCACGCGCGGCTTCTGCGACACGGCGCCGGACTTTTCGCCGGACGGCCGTGCCCTCGCGTTCCTGCGGGCGGCCCCGGGCGGGAAACCGCAGCTTCACGTCGTGGAGGCGTCCGGCGGCGAACCCCAGGCGATAACGGCAGCGCCGCTGGGCGTCAGCTCCTTCGCCTGGTCGCCCGATTCCGGAAGCATTCTCTTCAGTGCCAGGACCCCGGAGGAGGGCCGGTACGGCAGCGTCGACGGCGTCAGCGCCGGCAGCGAGGACGCCCGGCTGATCACCGATTTCAAATACCGGATGAACGGGCTCGGCTACACCGCCGACAAGCCCCTGCAGCTGTTCCTCGTCGAGCTGCCTCCTCTTGGCGCCGAACCGAAGGTGGCCCCGGCCGGACGTGCCCTGAAGGCCCTCGGCGCGGCGTCCGATCCCGAGTCGGCCGCCGCCGGCCTGCTGCCGGCGGCCAAGCAACTCACCACCGGGGCGGCTGACCACAACGGCGCGAGCTTTAGCGCCGACGGCGGGACCATTTACTTCACTGCGGCCCTCCACGATGACCACGACACCGACCTGGCCAGCGGAATCTACGTCGTTCCCGCCGCAGGAGGGCAGCCGAAGGCCGTTATGC
>JBKPJW010000157.1:0-13250 GCA_046730875.1 Actinomycetota bacterium
GGATGGTGGTGGCATCGCCGATGACCAGGGCACGCACGCCGTCCCACTTGAGCTCGTACTGCCAGTCCAGATCCGAAAGATCCGCCAGGGTCCCCGCGCTGGCAAGCATCGGGCTGAACTCGCCCGCGGCCGGGGTGGTGCGGCCCGTGCCTGTGCCGGCTTCCGCTCCGGCCTCACCGTTGCCGCCGTCACTCTTGCTGCCGTCACTTTTGCTGCCCGCGCCCGAGCCCGAGCCCTCGGCCGCGTCGCCGTCGTCTGCGTCGCCGTCGTCTGCCGTGCCGGAGCGGCGCCGCTGGCCGGTGCTGGCTTTCTTTGCGCCCGGCGGGTCCATCAGGTGGATGAGCCATTGGTCGTTGGCCTGGCCGGTGTGAATCAGGGCGAACCTGCGGGGCTCGCCGAGGCCGCCGTCCTCCGCGCCGGTCAGCGTGGCGATGACCTCCTTGCCCGCGATCCACTTTTCGCACTCGTAGTACCCGCGGTCCCAAATGCTGACGGTTCCGGCGCCGTACTGGCCCTTGGGGATGACACCTTCGAAGTCGGCGTAGTCCATCGGGTGGTCCTCGGTCTGGACTGCGAGGTGGTTCTTGGTCTTGCTGGTCGGGACGCCCTTGGGCAGTGCCCAGGACACCAGCACCCCGTCACGTTCCAGCCGGAAGTCATAATGCAGCCGGCTGGCATGGTGCTCCTGGATGACGAACTTTTCCTGCCGTGTCCCGCCGCCGCTTTCGGCGTGGTGCCGTTCGGCCGTGAAGGGCTCGGGCGTGCCTGCCTTGTCGCGTTTGGTGCGGTACTTCTCCAGCCGGGGGTCGGTGTCGCCGCCATCGCCGGCCTGCCCGGGAGAAGCTTCCGCCCGTCCGCTGAGCAGGGACTCCGCCCGGTGGTCCGCCCCGCGGGCGGGGGCGGCCCCGGCGTCGTGCCGGCCGCCGGAGATCGGGGCGAACGGATCCTTGCCGGCTGCTACGCGCTTCATCACTTCCTGGAAGTCCAGGTGGTGCAGCGAAGCGGAGCTGAGTTCGCGCCACGTGCGCGGTGTTGCCACCATGGGCCGGAGCCGGCCGCGCAGCGAGTACGGCACGATCGTGGTCTTGGCGGCGTTGTTCTGGCTCCAGTCCACCAGCACCTTGCCGGTGCGCAGGGTCTTTTTCATGTCGCTGACAGCCAGGTCCGGGTGGTCTGCCTCGAGCGAGCGGGCAAGTTCGTGGGCGAATTCGGAAATCTGGTCCGAACTCTGGGTCCCGTCCAGTGCCGCGTAGAGGTGGATGCCCTTGCTGCCGCTGGTCACGGGCACGGGGTCGAGGCCCACGTCCTGCAGGATGGTGCGGGCCAGTCTGGCCACCTCCACGCACTCCGCCAGTCCCGCACCCTCGCCGGGGTCCAGGTCCAGCACCAGCCGGTCGGGCGGCAGCGCGTTCCCGTGCGAGTCCACCCGCCACTGCGGCACGTGGATCTCCAGTGCTGCGATCTGGGCCAGCCAGGTGAGAGTGGCGGGATCATTGACCAGTGGATATTGGATGGTCCGGTCCTTGTGGGTGATGGAGGCGCGGGGCACCCAGCCGGGCGTGGAATGGTCCAGGTTCTTCTGGAAGAACATTTCTCCCGGGGCATCGGCGGTCCCGACGCCGTGGACCCAGCGCTTCCGCGTGGCCGGCCGGTTGCGGGCGGCCGGGATCAGCACCGGAGCGACGGCGGCGTAGTAGGCCAGGACGTCGGCCTTGGACGTGCCCGTCTCCGGGTACATGATTTTCTCCAGGTTGGTGAGCACCAGTTGGCGTCCGTCCACACGGACACGCTCCTTACCGTTGGGCAAAACCCTTCACCTCCGTGCAACTGTGATGTTCACTTGTTCCATGAGAGCCATCTGGAAAGGCGCAATAGCGTTCGGGCTGGTCAACGTGCCGGTCAAGGTCTACAGCGCCACCGAGGACCACGACATCAGCCTCCACCAAGTCCACAACGCCGACGGCGGCCGGATCCGCTACCAGCGCCGGTGCGAGGTCTGCAGCAAGATCATCGACTACGAGGACATCGACAAGGCCTACGAGGACGAGGGCCGCACAGTGGTCCTGACCCGTGAGGAGCTCAAGTCCATCCCGGCGGAAAACAGCCACGAGATCGAAGTGGTCCAGTTCGTTCCGGCCGACCAGCTCGATCCCATGATGTTTGAAAAAAGCTACTACCTTGAACCGGACTCCAAATCGCCCAAGGCCTACGTGCTGCTGCGGCGGGCCCTGGAGGACACGGACCGGGTGGCAATCGTGCAGTTCGCGCTGCGGGACAAGACCCGGCTTGGCGCGCTGAGGATCCGCGACGAAGTCCTGGTGCTGCAGTCGCTGTTGTGGGCCGACGAAGTCCGCGAGGCCAGCTTTTCCGCCCTCGAGACTTCCATCAAGATCTCGGCGCAGGAACGTGAGATGTCCGCCGCCCTGGTTGATTCGATGGCGTCCGACTTTGAGCCGGACCACTTCACGGACGAATACCAGGAGCAGCTGCGGCAGCTGATCGAGGCAAAGCTGGACAAGGGCGAGTCGCTTGACACGGAGGAGACCTTCGGAGCTCCTGCCGAGGCGGGCGAGGGCGAAGTTATCGACCTGATGGAAGCCCTCAAGCGCAGTATCGAGAAAAAGCGCGGGGGAGGGGCCGCGGAGACGCAGACCGAAGCCAGCGGTGTAGCCAAAGCCGCCCCGAAGGCTGCCGCCAGGACGACGGCGGCAAAGTCCACCGGCGCCAAGTCCACTGGCGCCAAGTCGACAACGACCAAGGCGGCGTCGAGCAAGTCCGCAGCCACCAAGACAGCGTCCTCCAAGGAGACGGCCGCGAAGACTGCCCGGAAGGGTGCCTGACGCGATGGTACTGGGCGCGGAGGCGCCTGGCACCGGAAGCCGGCTGGCGCCGTCGGCCACCCTGATCAGGAGTTCCGGAGGGCGGAGATGAGCTCGCTCTTCTTCTTGGCCGAATAGCCGGTCAGGCCGATCTCCTTGGCGCGCGCCTTCAGCTCCGGCACTGTCCAGTCCTCATAGTCCCCCGCCTTGCCGCCCTTGCGGCCAACTGAGGAGCGGCCCCGCTTGGCGGCGGCGTTGGAGATCCGGGCGGCTTTTTGTTTGGAGGCGCCGTCGTCGCGCAGCTTCTCGTATAGCTCGGGGTCCTTGATGCTGGGGCTCTCGGAACCTCTCGGTTCGCCCTTCTTCGTTGGCATGGCTACTCGATCATCTCCTTCGGCCGGGGACCGGCGCCGCTAGTTTGAAATCCGCCAGTGTGGAATGTGCGGACGGTGCCGCCGCGGAATCCAAAACTAGCGGCGCCGGCATGCGATGACAAGCATCTACTAAGTTCACTTATAAAACCATGGTGCCATGTCCTGCGAAGCCAAGGGAGACCCGGCAAAAAGAAGGCCCGGGCGGCCCCCTCAGCGGGGGCGGCCGGGCCTTCTGATACACCGGGTGTTCCGGCGCGGACGCCGGAACGTGGGGCTATTCGGCGTCGTGATCCGTCTCGAGGATCTGCACGAGGCGCTCCAGCGCCGCGTCGGCGCCTTCGCCCTCGGCACGCAACACCACAACCTCGCCGTGGGAGGCGCCCAGGCTCATCAGGGACAGGATGCTTGCGGCGTCCATGGCCTCGTCCTCCGGCTCGCCCAGGCGGGCAATCGTGATCTCGAGGTTGTCGAACTCGCCTGCGGCCTCGGCGAAGATGGCGGCCGGACGGGCATGAAGCCCAACGCGGCTGGCAATGGTGGCGTTACGTTCGGTCATTTCTGCTCCTTGAATTCAGCTTGGATGTTTATCAGCTGTGAATGTCGGTTTGGGAAATCGTCTGGGAGTGGCTCAGGCGGCTACAGGAACCGTTTCCACCGTATCAACCTGCTTCTTGACTGCCCAGCGCTTGAGTGCGATCACGGTGAAGGCACTCACGACTGTGCCGGCCGCAATGGCAACGACGAACATCAGGAAGGGATCAATCGCGAAGAAGACGAAGATTCCGCCGTGCGGGGCCTTGGACCCCACGCCTGCCGCCATCGAGATGGCACCGGTCACGGCACCGCCGAGCATGCTGGCGGGGATGACGCGCAGCGGGTCCGCGGCGGCGAACGGAATGGCGCCTTCGGTGATGAAGGAGGCGCCCAGCAGCCAGGCGGCTTTACCGTTTTCCTGTTCCGCCAGACTGAACAGCTTCTTGTTCAGCACGGTCGCAGCCAGGGCCATGGCCAGCGGGGGGACCATGCCGGCGGCCATTACAGCTGCCATGATCTGCCACGGGGCCTGGTTGGTGATGGACGCTGCGCTCAGGCCGGCGACGGCGAAGGAGTAGGCAACCTTGTTGACGGGACCGCCGAGGTCGAAGCACATCATCAGGCCCAGGATGACACCCAGGGCGATGGCGCTGGCGCCGGTCAGGCCGGACAGGAAATTGTTGAGGCCGACGGTGATCTGGGCTATGTAGGCACCCAGGAACACGAACAGCAGGCCCGACGCCGCGAGGGATGCCACGAGCGGGATGATGACCACCGGCATCAGGCCGCGCAGCCAGCGGGCCACGTTGAGCTTGCCGATCGCATGCGCCACGTAGCCGGCGATCAGGCCGCCCACGATGCCGCCGAGGAAGCCCGCGCCCATGAAGACGGCCACGGCGCCGGCGACGAAGCCCGGGGCGATGCCCGGCCGGTCCGCGATGGCGTAGGCGATGTAGCCGGCCAGTGCGGGCACGAGGAAGCCGAGGGACAGGGCGCCGATCTTGAACATCACGGCCCCGAGGTAGGCACCCAGCGGGCCCCACGCCAGTTCCGGGTACTCGGTGGGCAGGTTGAATAGGCTGTTTTCCGCCAGGATCTTGTCGGCGAAGGCGGTGATGTCGTAGCCGCCCAACAGGAAGCCGAGGGCGATCAGCAGACCGCCGCCCGCGACGAACGGGATCATGTAGCTGACACCGGTGAGGAGGGCCTTCTTCAGCTTCGTGCCGAGGTGTTCGCTCTTTTCCTCGGCCGCGAGCTCAGCCTGCTCCTCGGCGCCGAAGTGCGGCACCCGGTGGGCATGGGGGTTGTCCGCGGCGGCGATTGCCTCCGCGACCATCTTGTCCGGCTCGTCGATGCCGCGCTTGACCGGCGCGTTGATGACCGGCATACCGGCGAAGCGCTCCTTGCCGCGCACATCGACGTCCACGGCGAAGATCACGGCGTCGGCGGCGGCGATCACGGCGGGGTCAAGTGCCTTGGCGCCTGAGGACCCCTGGGTTTCCACCTGCAGGTCCACGCCGGCCTCCTTGGCCGCGGCAACGAGGGAGTCGGCGGCCATGTAGGTGTGGGCGATGCCGGTGGGGCAGGCAGTGACGGCGACGAGGCGCTTGGGCCCCTTGGACTTGCCGGCACCATCCCCGGAAGCGCCCTCGGCGGCGGCCGCCGCGGCTGCAGCGGGGGCGGCGACGGTCGCTGCCCCAGCCTCGTGGGTGGCGGGCTTATCCGCCAGCGCCGCATCGACGAGCTCCACGATCTCCGTCTCGGAGGTGGCAGCACGCAGGCTGGCCGTGAAGTCCTTTTTGATCAGCGACCGTGCCAGCTTCGATAGCAGCTTCAGGTGGTCCTGGTCCGCGCCCTCAGGAGCGGCGATGAAGAAGATGAGGTCCGCGGGTCCATCCTTGGCGCCGAAATCGACGGGCTGGGACAGCCGCGCCATCGCCAGGGTAGGTTCGGTGACCGCCGTCGAGCGGCAGTGCGGGATCGCGATACCGCCCGGGACGCCGGTGGCGGTCTTGGATTCGCGGGCGAAGGCGTCGGCAAACAGACCTTCCACCTCGGTGGCGCGTCCGGTGGCGGCAACTCTGCCTGCCAGATGCCGGATCACGTCCTCGGGCGAACTGCCCAGATTCTGGTCGAGCTCGACCAGTTCGGTATTAATGAGCTGTGTCACTGTCAATCCTTCCGGAGGGCCGTGATGGTTACGGCATCGGGGGTGGTTTGGTTGACTGCCGGGACAGTGGAGCCAGGCAGGGAAGCGGCGGCGGCACCATGGGCCACCGCCTGACGCAGGCAATCGACCGGGGCGGCGCCCTGGCTGGACGCGAGCAGGTATCCGGCCAGCGACGAATCGCCGGCGCCGACAGTGCTGACCGCGGTGACCGGCGGGTGCGTGGCCAGCCACGCGCCGTCGGCCGTCACAAGAACGGCACCCTTGGAACCCAGGGTGGCCAGTACGGCACCCACTCCGGAGCGCACGACGGCGGAGGCGGCTACTGCTGCAGCCTCCGGGTCCGCTTCGAGCTCCTCGGCGGATTTGTTCGTGGCGAAGCCGGCTGCGGCAGCCAGTTCCACCAGTTCCTCGGCGTTGGGTTTCAAGAGGTCCGGCTTTCCCGAGGTGTCGCCGGAGACCGCTGCGGCGAGAGGTTCGCCGGAAGAGTCGACGGCGACCCGTGGTGTGGCCTCGCCGTCAAACAGGGAACGCAGCCGCCGGGTGACAGTCGCGTAGAAGTCGGCCGGAACCCCGGGTGGGAGCGAGCCGGCCAGGACAACCCAGGCGGCACCGCGGGCGCGGTCCAGCAGCAGGCTGATCAGGGCCTCCTGCTGGTCCTCGCTGAGCACCGGACCGGGTTCGTTGATCTTGGTGGTGACGCCGCCCGGCTCGGTGAGGGCCACGTTGCTGCGCAGCGGCTCGCCGATCGGGAGGGCCGCGAAGGGAACCTCAGTTTCCCGCAGGCCGGTGAGGACGGGGTCGGCCTCGGCGCCGGGAAGGACGGCGATGGTCTTCAGCCCCGAGGCCACGAGGGCGCGGGAGACGTTGACTCCCTTTCCCCCGGATTCCTGGCTGACGGAGATGGCCCGTTGGACTTCCCCGCGGAGGAGCGGGCCGGGCAGTGCGACGGTGCGGTCCAGGCTGGGGTTCGCGGTGAGAGTGACGATCACGCGACCACCACCTCCACTCCGGCTTCCGCTAAGGCGTCGGCGAGTTCCCGGCTGGGTTGGGTGTCTGTGATCACGGTGTCCAGATCTTTCAACGAGGCGAACTGGACCAGCGTTTCTGCGTCCAGCTTGGAGGAATCAGCCAGCACCACAATGCGGCGCGCTGATTGGACGAAGGCCGCCTTGACGGCGGCTTCTTCAGGATCGGGTGTGCTCAGCCCGAAGGCTGCGTGGATGCCGTTGGTGCCGATGAAAGCGATGTCCGGACGCATCCGGCGCGCGGCCTCCACCGTGGACTGTCCCACGGCGGCCTGGGTCAGCCCTCTGACTTTTCCGCCGAGCAGGTGCAGGGCGATGCCGGGTCCGCCGGACAGCCTGGAGGCGATGGGCAGGGAGTGGGTGATTACCACCAGTTCGTCGTCGGACCCCGGTCCCGGGAGGCTCCCCGACGCGGCGGCTCCTGTTGCCCGGGCGGACAGGAGTTCGGCGAGGGCCTCCGTGGTGGAACCGGCGTCGATCAGGATGCTTCCGGTGAGGCCCGGGGGCATAAGGGCCAGGGCTGCCGCAGCGATGCGGGTCTTCTCGGGCTGGCGCTGCACGGTCCGCTCGAGGATGCTTTCTTCGGTGGTGCTGAAGCGGTCGGGGGAGACCGCGCCGCCGTGCACCCGGCGGACGCTGCCGGCGGCTTCCAGGGCGGCGAGGTCCCGGCGGACAGTTTCGGTGGTGATGCTGAAGCGCTCGGCCAGGTCCGTGACACTGGCCCGGCCGCTGGCGTAGACGAGCCCCACGATCAGCTGCTGGCGTTCTTCGGCGAACACTTACCCTCCATTGCGTACTGCGACTGTCCCGGTGTTTCTCTGGCGTGGCCCTGCGGACGTTCCGCGGAACAGCCCTTCCCGCTCCGGTGACTCCCATCACATGAAGTGGAATTGTTTGACTTTATCTTCGTTCTTGTTGGTTTGTCAATGAAAAACAACATGAACGCAGAAATTTGCTGCGGTGCCGCGGGACATGTCCAGTGGAGCGGCCTGCCAATGGACATGATGGGGTTATGTCCAGCGGGTGCTCCGGGGACTGGACATGTGCGCGCGGGTGGGGCGCCGCTGATCGTTGGATTGTTAGGTGAATTGATCGGTGACTGACCGTGGAACGCCTTGAGGCCGGGCCCGGCCATAAGGCCCGGCCCGGCCTCCGGGTCGTTGGATTGACGCTGCGGCGGATGCGCAGGAAATTCTCAGATGCCTGCGTCGCGACTCTCATTGCGGGTAATGGTCTCGCCGGTGTTCGGATCAACAACCGTCCGGCTTTCGCTGAACCGGCGGGTGCGGCTGCGTCCGGGGGAGGCGAGGACCAGCGACGCGATGAGTCCAATAACACCGACCGCCATCAGGATGTAGCCGATCATGGCCTGGTTCACGTTGGGGATCAGTCCCGGGGCGACGGCCCAGGCAAGGATGGCGCCGATCGCGATGAGGAAGATTGCGGAACCGATTCTCATGAAGTGCTCCTTGGTGCCCCGGGGGACGTTGATGATGCTAAGCATGCTGTCCAGCGTCACGCTACAACCCAGCCCCCGCTCTTTCAATGAACGACCCCGCGCCCGAGCAGGGAAAATTCCGGCACGCGGGGCATTTTCGCTGCGCTGGATAGGCTGGGCCCATGGAGACGGTCGTCTGGTCAAAAACCGAACACGAACGCGCCGGCACGCCGCTGCTGGTGATGCTGCACGGCTACGGCACGGATGAGTCCCGCATGTCCAAGCTGTTCGATTCCCTGCCGCAGGAGTTCACCTGCGCCGCCCTGCGCGGGCCCAAGGACATCGGAGACCACCACGGCTGGTTCCTGCTGGACTACTTCCTCACCCACGACTTTGCCGACGTCATCGCCTCCACAAACGCGGTCTTCGCCTGGATCGAGTCGGTCAAGGCCCGGCACAGCAGCGTCAGCCTGTTCGGATTTTCGCAGGGAATGGCCATGGCCAGCACGCTTCTGCGGCTCCGGCCGGAACAGTTCCGCGCAGCCGTCGGCCTCTCAGGCTTCGTCCTGGACAACGACCTCCTGGCCATGAGCGAATCCTTCACCACGCGGCCGCCCTTCTTTTGGGGCCGGGACAGGGACGATGTCGTCATCAACGACGCCGCCACCGAGCACACCGAGGAGTGGCTGCAGCGGAACACCCAGCTCACGGCCCGGACTTACCCCGGCATGGGGCATTCGATTTCGAAGACCGAACTCGTGGACGTCAGCGCCTTCCTGCGCCACTACGTCCTGCGCCGATAAGGCGAGGGCGGGGCCCTGGCCTGATCCGGGCCTGGATCTCCATCGTCCAGTTGCATGCCAAATATGTAAGCGTTTACAATCGATCTCGGCCGCGACCACGGGGCCCACTATTCGGGGGAAGAAAGGGCTAAGCCCGTGCCGCAGGCCAAAACCCCGCGCGTCACCATCAAGGACGTCGCAGCCCTCTCCGGGCTCTCCATCTGTACCGTCTCCCGCGCGCTCCGGGAGCTTCCCAACGTCTCCGACCTCGCCAAGGCGCGGGTCAGCGACGCGGCCGCCCGGCTGGGCTACAAGGCCTCGTCCGCGGCCTCCCGGCTTGCCGGCGGCACCACCGGCTCGGTCGCGATCATCGCCCCGACAGCCACGGCGTGGTTCTTTGCCCGGGCGGTGGAAGCTGCAGAGGAAGTCTTTGCCGACTGCGGCTACGACACCGTCCTGATCAGCCTCAGGAGCCGGCCCAGCGTCCAGAAGCGGCTCTTCGGCGACCTCGCGGGCCTGGCGCAGCGGGTGGACGGTGTGCTGCTGCTCAACATCGCCCTCGATGAGGCCGAAATGGCCGCGCTCGCCGAATCGGGCCTCGCCGTCGCCAGCGTCGGGATGCACGGTGTCCCGTGGGACAACGTGGGCATCGACGACGCGGAAGCCGCCGGCACCGCCACGAACCACCTGCTGCAACTGGGCCACCGGGACGTTGCCATCCTGGCCGGAAGCGAAACCGGCGCGCCCGCCCTCCGGACCGCCGTCGAGCGGCGGCGGGGCTTCGAACAGGCGCTGGCCGGACACGGCCTCGCGGTCGATCCGAACCTCGTGCTCGACGCCGGATTCAGCATCGAAGGCGGCCGGCTGGCCATGATGGAACTCGTGGAAAACCGCCGAATGCCGTCCGCGATCTTCGCTGGCTGCGACGAAACAGCCTTCGGCGCGCTGATGGCGCTGCGGGAGCTCGGTTTGTCAGCACCGGAAAACGTGTCCATCATAGGTATAGACGATCATCAGATGAGTTGGTTCCTGGGCCTGACCACCATTGCCCAGCCAGTAGCCGACCAGGGCGCCTTCGCGGCCAACCTGCTGATCGACAGACTTCACCGCTCGGGACTACCGAATCCGCCGCTTGCCAGTCCGCCGTCAAACCATGTGCTGGACACCAAACTGGTAGAGCGCACGAGCACACGCCGTCGCTGACGAGGGCGGCGCCCCGCGGCAGCGGGCCCGGCAGGGCCAGCGCCGCGGAAGCTGACGTCGCCGTCGTATGGGAAGAGTGCCCTGAACCCCGCACCCTGACCCCACCGCTCAAAGCTGAGTGACCAAAACCCAATGCCCCAGACCCTTGCCAGGTGCAAGAACGACCGGTCTGTCCACCCGCTGAAAGGACTTTGACCCATGACTGCAGTTCCCGACACTTCCGGCCTCGCCGGTGCGCTCTCCGGCGCCTCCGCCATCCTTTTCGACCTCGACGGCGTCCTGACGCCCACCGCGGTGGTGCACGAGCAAGCCTGGAAGCAACTCTTTGACGGCTTCCTGACCTCCGTCCCCGCGTCCGCGCCGTACCGCGAGAGCGACTACTTCGACCACATCGACGGCAAGCCGCGGTTCGACGGCGTGCGGGACTTCCTGGCCTCCCGCGGGATTGTGCTGCCCGAGGGCCCGTTGAACGACGACCCCGCGCACGACACCGTCCACGGCCTGGGCAACCGCAAAAACAAGGTCTTCAATGACATCGTCGAGGCCGGCGGAGTCCAGCCCTACGAGGGCTCCGTCCGGCTGGTTGACGCCGCCCTGGCCCGCGGACTCAAGCTCGCCGTCGTCTCCTCTTCCCGCAACGCCCCGGCCGTGCTCAAGGCCGCCGGATTGTCCGACTACTTCCCGATTGTGGTGGACGGCATGGTTGCCGTCGCGGAGGGACTGCCCGGCAAGCCCAGCCCTGCCACCTATGAATACGCCGCACGGCTCCTGAACCTGCCGAGCCAGGACTGCGTCGTGGTGGAGGACGCCGTCTCCGGCGTCCAGGCCGGCAGCGCCGGAGACTTCCGCTCGGTGATCGGCGTCGACCGCGGAGCCGGCCGGCAGGCCCTGCTCGACGCCGGCGCGACCGTAGTGGTCAACGACCTCGCCGAACTGCTCTAGCCCGGCCCCCGCGGCCACCTAACCCCCAGCGCAGCCCACACTGCACCCCCCAGCTCACCCCCCAGCTCACCCCCAACAATTCACTTCCGCCTGAAGGACCCCCAAACCATGGCCCTCATCACCTCGGACCGCGCCCGGTTCCCCAACGATCCCTGGCAGTTGGTCGAGACTGTCCATCTCCCCGGCAATGCCGGCACCCTGGAGACTCTCTTCAGCCTTGGCAACGGGCACCTGGGCATCCGTGGCGCGCACTGGGGTGCCGCCGACGCGGAACTTCCCGGCAGCTTCATCAACGGCTTCCACGAAACCTGGGACATCAAGCACGCGGAAAACGCGTACGGATTCGCCCGCACCGGGCAGCGGATCCTCTATGTCCCGGATGCGAACAACTTCACCGTCATCATCGACGGCGAACCGCTGAGCCTGGACGAGTCCACCGTGCTGGACTACCGCCGGTCCGTGGACTTCGCCACCGGAATCTACGAGTGCCGGATCACCTGGCAGTGCCGCTCCGGCGCTACCGTGACCACCACCGAACGCCGCGCGGTCGGCTACGAATCCCGCGGCGCGCTGGGCATCAGCCTCGAAGTGGCCTCCGACCGGGATATCTCCGCGGACGTCACGTCCTCGGTGATCAACCGTCAGGACCAGCCCGTGGAGGACCAGTCCGCCCACGATCCGCGCCGCGCCGGCCGTCACGCCGGGCGCGTGCTGCTGCCGCTGCGGCTCGACGGCGGCGACGGTTCCCTGCGCCTGTCCTGGGAAGCCTCGGAGTCCAAGCAGCGCCTCGGGATGGCGGTGGATCACTGGACTTCGGCCGGCGTCCAGCCGTTCGACACCCAGGTGGACCAGGACGACAGCAGCGTCCGCTACGTCCTTGCCGTCAGCGCGGACCAGCCGTTCGTGCTGGAAAAGAGCGTCAGCTACGCCGTGGGCCAGGCCGCGGAGGACCTCGCAGACAACGCCGAAGCGAGCCTCAAGCCGGTCAGCGAGATCTTCGGCCAGAGCGAGGCCCACTACCGTGCGTACTGGACAACGAGTGACATTGTTGTGGCTGGCCAGGAGGCGCTCCAGCAAGGCATCCGCTGGAACCTCTTCCAGCTCGCCCAGGCCACTGCCTGCGCCGATGTGGCCGGCATCCCGGCCAAGGGCGTGTCCGGTTCCGGCTATGACGGCCACTACTTCTGGGACCAGGAGGTGTACCTGCTGCCCTACCTGACCTACACAAACCCGGACAACGCCCGCCAGGTCCTGGAGTTCCGCCACGCCCTCCTGCCCGAGGCGAGGATCCGCGCCAAGGAGCTCAGCGTGGACGGCGCCCTCTTCCCCTGGCGCACCATCAACGGGCTCGAGGCCAGCGCCTACTACGCCGCCGGCACCGCGCAGTTCCACATCGCCGCCGCGATCGCCTTCGCGACCAACCGGTACATCTGGGCCAGCGGTGATGAGGAATTCCAGCAGTCCCTCGGCGCCGAACTCCTGATCGAAACCGCGCGCATGTGGATGTCCCTGGGCTTTTTCGGCAAGGACGGAATGTTCCACATCCACGGCGTCACGGGCCCGGACGAGTACACCGCCGTCGTCAACGACAACCTCTACACAAACGTCATGGCCCGCTTCAACCTCCGCGCCGCCGCTGCCCTTGGCCACCCCGAGGTCAGCGACGCCGAACGCGAGCTCTGGGAGCAGTCCGCCACCCGCATGCACATGCCCTTCGACGAGGACCTCCAGGTCCACTCCCAGGACAACGACTTCATGACCCTGGAACCGTGGGACTGGACCACACCCCGATCCAAGTACCCGCTCCTGCTGCACTTCCACCCGCTGGTGATCTATCGGCACCAGGTCCTGAAACAGGCCGACACAGTGCTGGCCATGTTCCTGCAGTGGCAGGAGTTCACAGCCGAGGAAAAGCGCCGGGCCTTCGATTTCTACGACCCCATCACCACCGGCGATTCCACAC
>JBKPJW010000158.1:0-3208 GCA_046730875.1 Actinomycetota bacterium
GTCAGCACCGAGCCCTGCGCCTGCATGACAGCCCTGGCGGTGTGGTTCTCCGATGCGATCATTTCCAGGCCGTCGCGCTGGCGGGTGAGCTCGGCGTCGATCCTGGCGGCGATCTCCGGATCCAGGGCGGACAGGTCCGAGTCCAGGCTCGGGGAGACGACCTGCTCAAAGGCGAAGGTACCCGTCGTTGCGCAGCTCACAGTTCGCCGCCATTCTTGGAGGCGTAATCCTCGGCCGACAGCAGGGGGCCGTCCGATACGGCGGCCACCTTGAAGAGCCAGCCGGCGCCGTAGGGGTCGCTGTTGATCAGCGCGGGATCACCGACGACGGCGGGGTTGATTTCGGTGACCTCGCCGGTGACCGGTGAGTACAGGTCCGAGACGGACTTGGTCGACTCGACCTCACCGCAGGTCTCCCCGGCGGTCACCGCGGAGCCGACCTCGGGCAGGTCCACGTAGACGATGTCGCCGAGTGCGTCCGTGGCGACGGCGGAGATGCCGATGGACACAACGTTCCCGGCCTCCCGTGCGACCCACTCGTGCTCGTCGGAGTACTGCAGTTCAGGGGCAACTTTTGCCATGTGTTTTTCCTTTGCTTGTGAAGTCGTGGGTTAAATCATTGTGATCGTTTACACGGCGGGTCCCGACCGTGGTCGGGTTGGGTGGCGGGTGAGGCAATTCCTCCGCGTGCTCGGTCGCGATGGCGCCCGCTGGGCGGACGCGACGCTCCCTTAGACGCACGCTTCCGGAATCCCCTCACCCGCCGCTATTCAGTTCAGTTCGGGACGCCAACAGTTTTCGAAAAGGCCCCAGTTCCGGAAGAAACCGTGGCCGTTCATATTTCTAGAGCCGGGCTACTCCCCGGCTTCAAGGGTGTCATCAAGCTCAACCCCCAATGATCGAGCTTGGGACAAACCAGAGCCACGGTAGGCGGTATATCCCCAAGCACCTTGGCTTTCGAAGGCGCCCCCAAATGACGCTTGGAACGGGGGGCGCGTTGAACCCAAGGTGAGCAGGGCCCCTTTCGGGCCCGACATCCGGCAGCATGCGTCTAAGGGAGCGTCACGTCCGCCCAGCGGGCGTCTTCGCGACCGAGCATGCAGAGGATGTCGGGTCCGACGGGCTAACGCAACCATAGTCACGCAGCCCCCGGGACAGCTTCGGCTACTTTTGGCGCTTGTAGAAAGGCAGTGCCACCACTTCGAAGGGCTCTGGCTTGCCGCGGAGGTCGATGTCCAGGGCCGTGCCGGGTTCGGTGAATTCGACGTCGACGTAGGCCATGGCGACGGGGTAGCCGAGGGTCGGGCTGGGCTGGCCGGAGGTGACTTCGCCGACGGTGTTGCCGTCCTTGAGCACCGGGTAGTGGCCGCGGCCGGCCCGGCGTCCGAGGCCCTTGAGTCCGACGAGCTTGCGGCCGGTGGTGGCGCCGGCGCCGGCTTCCTTCCTGGCCGCGAGGGCTGCCTTGCCGATGAAGTCGCCTTCTTTGGACAGGGCGACGATTGGGCCCAGGCCGGCGGCGAAGGGGTCGTCGTCGAGGGAGAGTTCGTTGCCGTAGAGCGGCATGCCTGCCTCGAGGCGGAGCGAATCGCGGGACGCGAGCCCGGCGGGGGTGAGCTCGCCGTCGTCGGCCACGGCGATGAGCGCCTGCCAGAGTGCGGCGGCGTCGTGGTTGGGTACGAAGATCTCGAAGCCGTCTTCACCGGTGTAGCCGGTGCGGGCCAGCAGGAGGTCCTGGCTGGCGCCGCCGACCAGGAACGGGACTTCGACGGCGGCGTAGTACTTCAGCCCGGTGACCAGCTCGTGCTGCGCGGCGGGAACCAGGCGCAGGAGGATCTCCTGGGCTTTGGGACCTTGGACCGCGATCAGCGAGGTCTCGGCGGACGCGTCCTCGACAGTGACGTTGAATTTGCCGGCACGCTCGGCTAGGGCAGCGGCGACAACCTTGGCGTTGCCGGCGTTGGGGACCACGAGGAACTTCTCGTCACCACGGCGGTAGGTGATGAGGTCATCGATGATGCCGCCGTCCTCGTTGCAGATCAGCGAGTACTTGGCCTTGCCGATGCTCATTGCGGAGATCTTGCCCACGAGGGCGTAGTCCAGGAAGGCTGCGGCGTCCGGGCCGATGACCCAGACCTCGCCCATGTGGGAGAGGTCGAACAGGCCCGCAGACTTGCGGACAGCGTGGTGCTCGGCGAGTTCGGAGCTGTACTTCAGCGGCATCTGCCAGCCGCCGAAATCCGTGAAGGAGGCGCCGAGCTTCTTGTGCTCCTCGTACAGGGCTGTGTAGTTCTCAGTCATCGTTGGCTGTCCCTAGTCGTTTGAGTCGGAGTTGGCGGAGTGGTCTGCTTTGTCTTCTTCGAAGGATTCGAGGGGAGGGCACGAGCAGATCAGGTTGCGGTCCCCTGCTGCGCCGTCGATCCGGCCGACCGGCGGGAAGTACTTGTCCTGCTTGAGCGTGTGGACCGGGAAAACGGCCTGCTCGCGCGGGTACTCGCGGGTCCAGTCGGTGCTGATGACAGCGGCGGCGGTGTGCGGTGCGTTGCGCAGCGGGCTGTGCTCCACGGTGAAGTCGCCGTGGGCCACCTGGTCGATTTCGGCGCGGATGGCGACCATGGCGGTGATGAAGCGGTCGATCTCGCCGAGGTCCTCGGACTCGGTGGGCTCCACCATCAGGGTGCCTGCCACGGGGAACGCGAGGGTGGGGGCGTGGAAGCCGTAGTCGATCAGGCGCTTGGCCACGTCCTCGGCGGTTACGCCGGTCCTGGCCGTGAGTTCACGCAGGTCCAGGATGCACTCGTGGGCCACCAGGCCGCCTTCGCCGGTGTAGAGCACCGGGAAGGAGTCGTTCAGGCGGGCCGCGATGTAGTTCGCCGCCAGCAGCGCGGACTTGGTGGCCTCGGTGAGGCCCTGGCCGCCCATGAGCTTCACGTAGGCCCAGGAGATCGGCAGGACGCCGGCCGAGCCGTACCGGGAGGCGGAGATCGGCGTGCCGTCGGCGCCGTTGGCCGGATCCGCAGCATTGCCCGGCATGAACGGCGCCAGATGGGCCTTCGCCGCGACCGGGCCGACGCCGGGTCCGCCGCCGCCGTGCGGAATGCAGAAGGTCTTGTGCAGGTTCAGGTGCGAGACGTCGCCGCCGAACATGCCCGGCTGGGCGAGGCCGACGAGGGCGTTGAGGTTGGCGCCGTCGATGTAGACCTGGCCGCCGG
>JBKPJW010000159.1:0-1568 GCA_046730875.1 Actinomycetota bacterium
GACTTCGCCGCCGGCGTCGGAGCCCCGACCATCATCGTCGGACCGTCGCCGGTCGGCAAGACCGAGGCGCTGGCCAGCGACGAACAGGAATGGGAATGGGCCGTGGAGAACGTTCGTACGCTCGGTGAATACGCCGCCAGCGTAGGCGTGAACATCACCCTCGAACCGTGGAACCGCTACGAGACGCACTTCCTTAACCGCCTCGACCGCGCCGTTGAGCTCCTGGACGCGACCGGGTTGACGAACGGTGGTGTCCACGGCGATCTCTTCCACATGAACATTGAGGAAGACACCATCCACGGCGCCTTCTCCCGTGCCGGCAGTAAGGTCAACCACGTCCACCTCGCGGATTCAAACCGTGCCGCCCCCGGTGTAGGACATATCGACTTCCGTCCAACGCTGCAAACGATGAAGGACATTAACTTCGACGGCTACCTGACCTTCGAACTCCTGCCCGCCGCCTCGAACCCCTTCGCGATGATGGCACGGGGCGGCCACCTGGAGTTCCTGGACCCTTACACCGAAAAGGCCATTAACGAAATGAAGAAGCTGGAAGAGGAGCTGTGGCCCAATGAGTAAGTACGAATTCGGCGTCAGCACCTTCATCCTCGTCTCGCCCTTCACCGATCAGGACGTTGACCAGTTCGACGTTGCCAAGGAGATGGGATACGACCTCATCGAGGTCTGCATTGAAGATCCCGGTGTCGTGAGCGCCGACGCGCTCAAGAAAGCCTCCGAGCGCACCGGACTGCCAGTGTCCATCTGCGGGGCTTTCGGACCGGACCGGGACGTCTCCCACGAGGACCCCGAGAAGCGGCAGCTGGGCATCGACTACCTGAAGCTGTGCGTCGACATCGCCCAAGCCGTCGGATCCCCGCACGTGGCCGGTCCCATGTACTCCGCCACGGGCAAAGCACGGTTGCTTCCCCCGGAGGAACGCCGCCAGCAGCGCCAGTGGGCTGCGGACAGCCTACGCGAGGTGGCAGACTATGCGGCCGAACGCGGCGTCACCCTTGCCATTGAACCGCTCAACCGTTTCGAAACCGACCTGGTCAACACCGTCGAACAGGGACTGGAACTGTGCGAGCTCGTCGGCCGGGACAACGTCGGACTGATGCTGGACACCTTCCATATGAACATCGAAGAGAAGCACATCGGTGAAGCCATCACCTCAGCCGGTGACAAGGTCTTCCATTTCCAGGTTTCCGAGAACGACCGCGGAACGCCTGGCAGCGGCCACGTCCCCTGGTCCGAAACCTTTGAGGCGCTGAAGTCGATCAATTACCAGGGCTCCATCGTCGTCGAGTCCTTCCTGCCCACTGTTGAAGAAATCGCCAAAGCCGTGTCCCTGTGGCGCCCTGTAGCGCCGTCCATGGACGCACTGGCCCGTGACGGACTCACGTTCCTGAGGAGGGAATTGCCGTGACCAAGAAGCCCGGAGGTGCTCCGGCCATTGTCGAAGCACGCAATCTTGTAAAACTGTTTCCGGGCGTTGTCGCCCTCTCCGGCATGAACTTTGAGCTTCATGCCGGAGAGGTGCACTGCGTTGTCGGCGAAAACGGCGCCGG
>JBKPJW010000160.1:0-3451 GCA_046730875.1 Actinomycetota bacterium
GCCCTGCGCCTGTATAGAGTCCATGTGTTCAGCTGGTTCGCCGGCCGCCGGCTCAGGCTGGCGGCCCTCCTTGGCTCCGTGGCCGTCCTCGCCGCGTTGATCTTCTTCCCGAAAGCCAACGAAACACCGGCCTTCTTCTTCCTGGGCGGTCCGCTGGCCATGGCTGCTGCCACCGTCCTGGTTGCCCTGGCCGCCTCCCGCACCTCCGTGGTGCCGAAGTGGACGCAGCCCGCGCAGATGCTGGGAACCGTTTCCTACGCCGCGTACCTCTGGAACTACCCCGTCATCCTGTGGCTCAACGGCGGTTCGACGGCCGACCTGCCGCCGCTGGTGGCGGTATCGGCCATCCTGGTGACCCTGCTCATTGCCGTCATCAGCTGGCACACTGTGGAGAAACTGGGACGGATCGCACGGGCTCGCTTCGACGGGCGCTATCCGGACCAGCAGCATCCCGGTCAGCGCCATCCGGGCCAGCACCATCCTGACAAGCGGCGGGCCGGCAGCATCCTCCCCCGGCCGGCGGCCGAGCCAAAGACACCCGAAGGCTAGGCACGTTCGCAGACGTCGGGCTTCCGGCGTACGGGCGCCGCTGACGGCGTCGGCTCAGTGACGACGTCGACGCAGTGACGGCGTCAGCGACCGGCGTCGGGCCGCGCCTCCAGCGTGCAAGGATCGGTGTTCGCCCCACAGACGATCACTGCCACGCGTTCCCCAGCACCCGGCACGTACGCCCCCGAGGTGAGCGCGGCAAACGCCGCCGCGGCGCCGTATTCAGCAGGGATCCGGTAATCGCTCCATAACTGTGAGCGGGCGGCGACGATGGCTGCGTCGTCCACCAGCACGGACGTCGGCGGCAAACGCGACGCGATGTCGAAAGCGATCCCGCCCACCCGCCGCGCGCCCAGAGAATCCGTAGCGACTCCCGAGACTGCCACGTCGACCGGGCGGCCGGCGTCGAGGGCAGCGTGCAGCGTGGGAATGGCGCAAGGCTCCACCGCGACGACGCGGGCGCGGCCCTCGGCCGCTGCCGCAATTCCTGCATACAGTCCGCCGCCGCCGACGGCGACCACAATCGTGTCGATGCCGGGCTCATCTCGAAGAATCTCTTCGGCGACCGTGCCCGCGCCGGCTGCGATCTCAAGCTGGTCGTAGGCATGGCAGAACAGGGCGCCGCTTTCTTCCACGTATTGCATGGCGGCCGCGAAGGCCTCGGCGTACTCGGCGCCGACCTGCCGGACGGTTGCCCCGTAGCCGAGCAGACGCTCCACTTTTACGCGCGGTGCGGTCTCCGGTACGAATACGGTCGCCGGAACGCCGAGCGCGGCGGCAGCATAGGCATTTGCCAGGCCGGCGTTGCCGCCGGAGGCGGCCACCACCCCGACGCCGGGATCAAGCTCGCCGCGCTCCCGGGCAGCCAGGAGGCGGTTGAAGGCGCCCCGGGCTTTGAAGACGCCGGTATGCTGCAGGAACTCGCATTTCAACCAGAGCGGAGCCTCAGGAGTACCTCCGCGCAGCAAGGGCGTGCGCCGCACGTAGCCGCTGATCCGGCTCTCTGCCTTGAGTACATCGCTGCGGTTGATCACTGGCGCTCCCTGAGTTTGCCTTGCCTGCCGGTGGTGACTGTTGGTGTTTGACCGTTGGGGTCGGGAATACAGCAGACGCTCCCCCACCACAGGCGGGAGAGCGTCCGGTGAACGAACCGGGCCGGCTTAGCCGCCCATGATGGCCGAGCCGACGAAGGGATCGACGGCCAGCGCGATGAAGAGCAGCGTCAGGTAGCTGATGGAGCCGTGGAAGACCTTCATGGCGCCCTTGTTGGAGACGTCGCCCGCATGGGCACGGTTATAGAGGGCGTGCGACTCGTACAGGAACCAGGCACCGGCCGCCACCGCGGTCACCGTGTAAACCCAGCCCGCTCCGCCGGCCGGGATCATCAGCAGCGAACACGCCACCATTGCCCACGCGTAAAGGACCACCTGCACCGAGACCACCTTTGCGCCGGCGATTGCGCCGAGCATCGGAACATTGGCGTTGCGGTAGTCCTCGCCGTAGCGCATTGAGAGCGGCCAGTAGTGCGGCGGGGTCCAGAGGAAGATCACCATGAACAGCACGACGGCGGGCCACTCAACGGTGTTGGTGACAGCGGCCCACGCGATCAGGACCGGGAAGCAGCCGGCGGCGCCGCCCCAAACGATGTTCTGCGCCGTGCGCCGCTTGAGGATCATGGTGTAGATGACCACGTAGAAGACGATAGCGCCGAGGCCCAGCCACGCGGCGAGCGGGTTGGCCCCGAACCAGAGGATGGCGATTGCCGCCGCGCCCAGCAGCCACGAGAAAATGAGCGCCTCGCGAGGAGTGACCTCACCGGTGACCAGCGGCCGGTTCTCCGTGCGGTGCATCAGCTTGTCGATGTCGCGGTCTATGTAGCAATTGAAGGCCCCCGCGGAGCCTGCCGCGAACGCCCCGCCCACCAGGGTCGCCAGGATCAGGCCGATCGACGGGAATCCACGCTCGGCATAGATCATGGTGGGCAGCGTGCTGACGAGCAGGAGCTCGATGACGCGCGGCTTCGTGAGCGCCAGGTAGGCCTTGGCTTTGCGGCCGAAGCCCATTCTTCCCGAGGCCGGGGAGGCGTTCAGCGGCGTATTAGTTGTGCTCACGGTGGCAGTCACTCTGTTCTGTCTGGCTGTGCTGTTCTTGGCTGTGCAGTTTTGTCTGGCTAGGCAGCCCCGGGTGGATTTCGAAACGCGCTTTGCTGCAGATCGGGCCCCGCGCTCAGCGTTCGCCCCTGTCCCTGCCCCAGTCGAAGGCCACCACCAATCATACCGTGGAGCTCCGGGCGTCAGAGCCGCCGAAACGCGCACCATGATTCCGGCGTGTTAACGCGGGCTCACGGGTGCAACAGCACCCGGTGATTCATATAAGCGAAATCAGGTCCATTTGGTGAGATACACGCTGACCACGAAGTGGAATGCGACTAGGCTGTTCTTAGATCAGCGCACACGGGCACGCCTACAGGCAATCGCTTGAACAGGCGGCTCTGTAGCTGCGTCTGAGTGATAGATCAACGTTTCGATGGTGAACGGCTGGTACGAACCGCAGCGGGCACCGAACTGTGCCCGCTGCGGGAAATAGAACGTACAGCCGGCCGTCAGCACAGAGAGGGGCCCGGTTTTCGTGCCACATTTGGAAGAGCAAGAACTGTCATGGACTACCTTGGATCAGCGTGCGGTGGACACTGTCCGCGTGCTGGCGGCGGACGCGGTGGAGAAGGTCGGGAACGGCCATCCGGGCACGGCGATGAGCCTGGCGCCGGCCGCGTACCTGCTCTTCCAGAAGCTGATGCGCCACGACCCGAAGAATCCGGAGTGGCTGGGCCGTGACCGGTTCGTGCTCTCGCCGGGGCACACGTCCCTGACGCTGTATATCCAGCTGTTCCTTTCCGGTTACG
>JBKPJW010000161.1:0-1790 GCA_046730875.1 Actinomycetota bacterium
GGATGCGCCATATGCCCTTCCGTGTAACGCCGGAGGCCAAGGAACGCTGGCTGTACCACATGCGCACCGCGGTGGATGCCCTGGAACTTCCGCCGCTGTACGAGGGAACGCTCTGGGACTACATGGAGCGGGCAGCCCTATCGATGGTGAACAGCCCGTCGGAGGCCTGAGCCCGTCAAGGGCTCAGGGGCCTAGAGGCCGGTACCGGTCCGGACCAGCACGTGGCCGCGGGTGCCGCTGAGGCGGAACCAGCGCCCGGCCCGGTAAAGCCGTTGTTCGCCGTCGGCGAGGAAGCCCAGGGTGAGCGCGGCGAACGCGGCGCCGGACGGGAGGCCGCCGGCGTCGGGAAGTTCCCGGCCCCACACGGTCGCGCGGGCATTGTTGACGATCAGCGCGCCCGGCTTGTCCGGGATGATCGCGGCGATCTCCCTGATGCCCGCTTCGGCGGTGTCCCGCAGGGCAGCGTCCTGGAGCGGGCCGAGTAGTTCCCACCCTCCCCGCGGCGCACCGATCCCGGCCCATGACTCGCTGACGGTCATCGGTGGTACGGGCAGTTCGACGTCGTGCTCCCCCGCCCGCGCCAGGCGGTCCAGCACGGCGGACAGCGGCACTGTCACGTCAGTGTCCGCCGGCCGGGCCAGCGCCATGGTCCGCAGGCCCAGGATGGTAGGCGTGGATTCGCCGAGGAGCCGGGGCCGCAGGACGCAGACGTAGGCGGCCAGGACCGGGCCCGCGGCCTGGAGCCGGATGGCGCCGTCGTCAATGGACTTGGCGCGCGTGGCGAACGTGCGCAGGTCGGCGAGATCGCGGGGATCGGTGAACTGCAGGGGCTGGGTTAGGACATCAGACACACCACCGACTCTACCGGCTGCGCCTCTTTGGAGCGGCGCCGGGGTCCGTCTAGAGTCAGACCATGACTGAAGCCGAAGCCGGACTGCAGGGGCTCCCGACCCAGGACCCCACCTCCTCGCTCATCGAACTCCTCAACCTCGGCGAGCTCGAGGGAGCGCGGACGGATGAGGACATCTTCATGGGCCCGTCCCAGCAGCAGCCCAGGCATCGCGTTTTCGGCGGTCAGGTGCTGGCGCAGTCCCTGATAGCCGGTAGCCGCACTGTCGATCCGGACCGCAGCGTGCACTCGATGCACGCCTACTTCCTCCGTCCGGGCGACGCGAACAAGCCGATCACTTTCGGAGTGCAGCGCCTGCGCGACGGCCGGTCGTTCTCGGCCCGCCGGGTCCACGCCTATCAGGAAGGCACACCGATCCTGTCGATGATCGCGTCCTTCCAGGCCGAGGATGAAGGGATCGAGCACCAGTCCGAGATGCCCGCCGGGATTCCGGACCCCGAGTCGCTGCCCAGCACCGCTGACCTGCTGGGCAAATTCGATCACCCCGTGGCCCGGCACTGGGCCTACGAGCGGCCCTTCGATATCCGCCACGTCGATCCGGCGCTGTACGTCTCGGCCACGGGACCCAGGGAAGCACGCAACGCCGTCTGGATGAAGACCTTCGGTCCGATCGCGGACGATCCCGGCCTGCACCGGGCCGCCCTGGCCTACGCCAGCGACTACACGCTGCTGGAGTCCATCCTCCGCAAGCACGGGATGAGCTGGATTACGCCCGGGATGTCCGTGGCCAGCCTGGATCACGCCATGTGGTGGCACCGGCCCGTCCGGGTGGACGAGTGGCTCCTGTATGTCCAGGAATCCCCCAGCGCCCAGGGCGCGCGGGGCCTCGCCACCGGGAAGATCTTCAGCCGGGACGGCCTGCACGTGGCCACGGTGGCGC